>CAZIUA010000005.1:0-60758 GCA_964542315.1 uncultured Faecalibacterium sp.
CTCCACCGCATGCGTGTGCCACACGTCCGCTCCTGAGAGATACGCACACTTTTCCGGCAGGGATAATCGAGCGATCAGGTCTGCATGTTTCAAATTGCGTCCCACCTTTCTACCATCATGAAGCCATTTTCTTCTCAAGTCATCGCCTTCTTGCACCGTCCGCAGCGCCCGAGCTCCGATCACAGCTGGCGCGCGCCCGACACGGGGATCGGGATCAGGATGGACACGATGAACCAGTTGTGCTCCTGCTTGATGGTCATGTGTCCGTCGTATTTCTCCACCGCCAGGCGGATGCCCTTGATGCCGTAACCATGCATTTCAGGGTTCTGCTTGGTGGTCGGCAGGTCTTCCGCCGTGCGCAGGATCTCCTCTTCGCAATAATTGCTGATGTGGATCATCAGGAAGTGGTTCTCGGAGAACACGCTGACCTTGATCAGCCGCTTCTCCACCTCATCGATCTTGCGCTCGTATTCGATGGCGTTATCCAGCGCATTGCCGAAGATGGAGCAGATATGCACCACATCCAGGAAGCCCATTTCCCGTGCATCCACATAGCACTCCATCGTGATCTTCTCGCTCCGGGCGAGGTTGCGCTTTGTGCCGAGGATCACATCCAGCACGGTGTTGCCCGTGTCGTACTGTGCCTCGTAGTTGCTGACGACCTCCTCCATATTCTGCAGCTCCTCCTCGTATTTCTGCGAGTGGCTGACGCTGCGGATATAGTGAATCAGATGCTTGATGTCATGGTAGACCTGCTGCATCTGGTCATTGTTGACCTTGAACTGCTGATACTGCGCATACTGATTATCCAGCATGCTTTGCATCAGGCGAACATTCACCTTCATCTGCATCGCGCAGGAGAATTCCTCCATCGCGAAGAGCGCCATCATGCCCGCAAAGTCCGACACCATGCGCACGAACAGCACGCCGCCGCCCATGCTGATGCCGAAGATGGATTCCGGCGCCCAGAAGCTGACATTGCTCAGCGCGAACGCACCGATGGTGACGGCGAAATTGGAGAAGAGCTCCCGATGGCTGAAGCGCAGCGGACGCTCCTTGCGGTGTGCCTGCCGATACAGCGTGATGCCCAGCGGCACGAGCACCAGCACATACACCACGAACATGATCAGCAGGAACGCACCCGTATCCGGGCCATGGATGACCCCCAGGCTGCACAGATACACATTGACCAGGTAGGCCATTGCCGCGGCGAATTCCGCCTGCATCAGCGCATGGCACCAATGCTGCAGCACCACGCTGGTATTTTCCTTGATGCCCAGGCGGAGGTAGAGCATCATCGTCAGCAGGCAGACGATCATCACCGCCACCCAGACCACCGCCGGTTTGCCCGCATGGGCGAAATTCAGCGACATCATCACCGGGAAGAACGCCGCGATCAGCAGCAGCGCCCGCCTGCCCCGGATCCGCTTTTCGTTGCAGAGGATGTGCAGCGTACACACGGCCCATTGGGCCACCGCTGTGAATTCAGGTGGAAAGAAGACCGCCATGCGTTCGATCATCGGTGGGCGCCTCCCATATAATTCATCAGCGCCTCCATAAAGGGCTTATAACGCAGCCGCGAGAAGGACAATTCATGTCCAGCCACGATCACATCGTCCTTTTTGACGCGCTCCACATGGGCCAGGTTGACCAGATAACAGTTGTTGCAGCGGCAGAAAGGGGCATTCCTGAGTTTTTCTTCAATGCTTTTGAGCGTATCGTTGATATGGAAGGATCCCTTTGTATAATAGAGCCTGACGGCGTGTTTTTCGGTCTCAATGTAGTAGATCTGCGAGATATCCAGGCGGATGAGTCCCTCGCTGGTGGTGACGGAGATATAATGCTCCGCGCGCTGCTGAAAGGCTTCCCTGGCATGATCCAGGGTGCTGCGGAAGCTGATGCGGTTGATGGGTTTGAGGATGTAGTCCAGCGCATGCACGCTATGGCCCTGCACGGCATAGGAGGTCATGCTGGTGATGAAAACGATCAGCACGCGCTGATCATGCTGTCGGATCTGCCGGGCGACGCTGATGCCGTCCATCCCGGGCAGCTGAATATCCAGCAGGAGCAGGTCGTATCCGCCCACGGCGTAATAGTGGTCGAGCATGTCCGACCCGTTGTCGAACACGCGCAGCTCGCACACCTCATCCAGCTCTTCAAAATAGCTCTGGATCTCCTGGCTGATCTGTTCGCGGTGCAGTTCATTATCTTCCACAAGCGCGATCTTCATGAGTGCACCCCTTTCGCGGCGCTGCAAGCCTGTATGTCATCTGTGTTGGTTTGCCGATCGCCCGCACCGGGGCTGGCCGCTTCCATCACGGCATGCAGCCAGTCCCCGGCCGGGATCGATCATTGTTCAGGCGCGATGGGCGCCCGATGGGTTCACGCCGCCTTGGCCTTCTTCTTCTTCAGCAGCCAGCGGACGATCACCAGCACTTCAGCCAGACCCAGCACCAGGCCCACGCTGAGGTTGATGGTGTTCATCATCTTGTCCACAGCGTTGCCGCTCGCGCTGGCCTCCAGTGCCGCCGCAGCAGCCACCGCATCGGCATAGTAGCCGCTGTTGGCCGTGGTGTACAGCACGTTCTTGCACGCCTGGCGCATGGTCTTGACCAGCGTGGCGGACTCAATGTCAGTGAACTGGTTGGAGGCTGCCATACCCTGGCCGAGCATCAGGTCGTTGCCCGCGCGGACGGCGGCATCGCTGATCTGATAGCCGTAGGAGCCGTTGTAGTCGGAGATCACCGTGCCGATGAAGCCCCACTCGCCGCGCAGGACGTCAGTGAGCAGCGGCTTGTTGCTGATGACCGGCACCGGGCCGAGGAAGTTGTAGGAGGTCATGATGCCCATGACGTAGTTGTCGAAATCGAAATGCTTGATGACCGTCTCAAAGGGCTTGAGCACGTTCTCGCGGAAGTTCTGTTCCGTCATGTAGGTCAGCAGGAACGCGCAGCGGTTCGTCTCCTGATCGTTGGCCACGAAGTGCTTCAGATAGGGATACACGCCGAACTTCGCCGCACCGTTGACCTCAGCGGAAGCCATCAGGCCGGAGAAGGTGCCGTCCTCGGAGAAGTATTCGAAGTTGCGGCCGGAGAACGCGGAACGATGCAGGTTCATGGCCGGGCCATACCAGCCGAAGCTGTTGGCGCTGGCGAATTCCTGAGCGATGGCGTCGCCGACCTTCTCAGCCAGCGCCTTGTTCCAGGTCTGCGCCAGAAGCACCTCCGTGCAGAACTGCGTGCCCATGTCGCCCGTGAGGTAGTTGGAATAGCCGGAGGGGCCGTCGAACTCACTCGTGGCCACCTTGCCAACTGATTCGATGGCAGCGGTGTTCCAGCCGGCGGTGTTGATGAGGGTGATCATGTCCTGCACGGACAGCTGATCCAGCAGCAGCTCCCACTGGGGATCGTCATAGGGCTTGCCGGACAGATCCGCCAGGGTCAGGCCGTTCTTGGCCCCGAGGGTGGGCATGACATCGTTGGGATCATCAAAGTCGGTGGGATCGTAGTTGCGGTTGCCATATGCCCAGCTCTGCACCACCTTGGATTCCTCCTTGGACAGTTCCAGAGCCGCATGGGGCGCAACGGCCTGCGCCAGGTTGGCGAAGTGATCCTTACGGGAGAGGTAGGTCTTGTCCTTGCCCTCCATGTTGGCGAAGCGGTTCTCGACCGCCTGCTGATCGCTGGGACGGCCGCCGTCATAGATCACATCCGCATCGAGGGTACTGCGCCTTCGTCATGATGACGAAATTCGGCTTGAGCCCTTCTTCCGCCTTGATGACAAAGCCTTTTTCGATCAGCTGCGCCAGGGGGAACTGATCCGCCTCCGTGAGGCACTGGGGATCAAATCCGGCGAAGATCAGCTTTTCCAGTACGGTGCGCAGGGTCTTGTATTCCGGCGTCCACGCGTCCATCATGCACACGATCTCGCTCTGGCCGAAATCATGCAGGCCGAACCAGTAGAAGCCGTCGTTGCACATGCTGCCATTGTAGGCGAAGGTTTCGCGCTCGGGGAAGTCATTCTGCGTGCGGTCGAAGCCCAGGGGCCAATACTTGCCGCCATCGGGGCGGATGGGCGGCTCGGGCGTTTCGGTCGGCATGGGCAGGCGCCGCGTGAACAGGTAGATCAGCAGCCAGAGCAGCTTGTTCATCGACCGGTCGCTGCCGATGAAGCCGATGTCTCGGATGGTATGCTCCTGCCGCAGGATATGCGTGACGATGGCATCGCACAGCGTCGCCTTATGCGCCTTGAACACATCGAAGATCGCGGCCTCCTGCGCGGTGGTGGAGATCATGAAGGTCGTGAAGTAGCGTCCGTTGGCTTCACTGATGAACTCCTGCTCTACCAGCCATTTCAGGTCATGCTCGATATAGGGGCTGGCCACGCCTAACATGCCGGCCAGTTCGCTCACCGTGCGCCCCTGCGCGTAGCAGGCGCAGCAGATATTCTGCATCAGCAGGTTCTTTCGCAGCGCCTTCACCGCGCTGTCCGGTGTGTCAAGTCCATTGATGCCCACACCGAGCGTGCGGGGGCGATAAATAAATTCAGTCTGCTCCATATTCGTCGCTCCTTTTCTGATTTTCTTGCGTCCATCAAACAGGTACCAGCGGACGGTCGCCTCACTGATGGCCAGTCGGCGAGCGATCTCCCGCTGAGGGATCTGTTCCACATAGTAGAGGATGAAGATCTCGCGTTGCATGCGGCTGAGGTTCATCACGCGCTGATGCACCCAGCTGCGCAACTGTTCGGTTTCCTCCCGTTCGGCCAAGGTGAACGCAAAGTCCGCCGGTTCAGGCTGACTATCCTCCAGCGGAACGGCTTGATGGCTCGTCATCCGCCGCAGCGATTTGAGCCACACATACCGCGCCACCCGCCACAGCAGATGCTCCGGTTGCACGACCTCGCGGCCCTGGCTCTTTTCCTTTTTCACGGTGGAAAAGAACTGTAGCCACACCTCCTGCGCCAGTTCTTCCGCCTGATGCGCCTGTCCGGTCTTGGCATACGCCCACCGCAGCAGCGCCGCAGACTCCTCCTCCACCATCCGGCGGAACAGCTCGGTCATCATTTTCTCTCCTTCCTTTTTGGATTCTCAGAAGCTTCTGCCTATATAGTACCACAAAACCTCCTCCCGTTGGGGTCTTCGACCCTTTTCTCCTTATTATGTAGGCAGGCCATCCATGCGGCGGTATGAGAGTCGCTCCCTGCCCCATGGCCTTCCAAAGTATTTTGCGCTCCCCCCTTGACAAGCCGTGCATAGCGCGTTATAATTCAATCATTCATCACGCTAAAGTGATGAATAAGTAAAGAAACATCATGGAGGGCATGGACATGAAGAAGCTGCTGGCTATTTTGATCGCACTGATGATGCTGCTGACCCTGGCGACGGCGGAAGGCGCAAGCGACAAGCTTTATGTGCAGAACAAGGGCGTGCTGGTGGTGGGCGTCACCGAGTTCGCCCCGATGGACTACCGCGACGCAAACGGCGATTGGATCGGCTTCGATGCGGATGTGGCCAAGGCCTTCGCCGCCGAACTGGGCATCCAGGTCGAATTCGTGGAGATCGACTGGGACAGCAAGCTCCTGGAGCTCAATGGCCGCACGGTGGATTGCATCTGGAACGGCATGACCCTGACCGATGCGATGAAGGCCGCCATGGCCTGCTCCAATGCATACATGAACAACGCGCAGGTGGTGGTGGTTCGTGCTGACAAGGCGGACGCCATCCAGAGCGTTGCAGATCTGGCCGGCCTGGCCTTCGCGGTGGAAGCTGGCAGTGCCGGTGAGGCAGAGGTCGCCGCGCTGAACCTGGACTACACCCCCGTGACGGCGCAGGCGGATGCCCTGATGGAGGTCGCTGCCGGCACCTCCGATGCAGCGGTGATCGATGCGCTGATGGCCGCCGCCATGATCGGCGAAGGCACGGGCTATCCGACCCTGACCTACACCATCGGCCTGAACAGCGAGGAATACGGCGTGGGCTTCCGCGTGGATTCCGATCTGGTGGAAGCGCTCAATGCCTTCCTGTGCAAAGCCTGGGCGGATGGCAGCCTGCAGGCCATCGCCGAACAATACGGCGTGCAGGCCGCGCTGATCCCGCAGGAATAACGCGGTTCTCCCCGCAAAGAGGTGAATGACGATGCAGCAGTTCCTTCAGAGCATGGCGCAGCAGATGCCCACCGTGCTTTCCGCGCTGAACGAGGGCTTCGGCCAGACGCTCCGGTTGTTCTTCGTCACGCTGCTGGGGGCGCTGCCGCTGGGGCTGGTGATCTGCCTTGGCTCCATGAGCACCTTCAAGCCCCTGAAGTGGCTGACCCGCATGGTGGTGGGCATCATCCGCGGCACCCCGCTGATGATCCAGATGCTGCTGTTCTACTACTTTCCCGGCCTGGTGCTGCAAAACAATGTCTGGGGCAGCGGTGAGCGCGGACGCTTCACGGCGGCGGCCATCGCCTTCATCATCAATTACGCCTGCTATTTCTCCGAGATCTACCGCGGCGGCATCCAGGGGATCCCCGCCGGTCAGGAGGAGGCCGGACTGGTGCTGGGCATGACACCGTCGCAGATCTTCCTGCGCGTCAAGCTGATGCAGATGATCAAGCGCATCGTGCCGCCGCTGTCCAATGAGGTCATCACGCTGGTGAAGGATACCTCGCTGGCGCGCATCATCGGCCTGCAGGAGATCATCTGGGCCGGGCAGGCCTTCATGAAGGGCAGCCGGGGCATCTCCGGTGCGATCTGGCCGCTGTTCTTCACCGGCGTGTATTATCTGGTGTGGAACGGGGCGCTCTCCTGGCTCCTGACGCGCCTGGAGAAGAAGCTGGACTATTTCCGCTAAAGGAGGATGAACGCATGTGTATGCTGCGTGTGGAAGGGCTGGAAAAGCGTTTCGGCGCCACCAGGGTGCTCTCCGGCGTGAGCTTCACCCTGGCGCAGGGGGAAACGCTGGCGCTCATCGGCTCCTCCGGCAGCGGCAAAAGCACGCTGCTGCGCTGCCTGAACTTCCTTGAGCAGCCCGACTGCGGACGCATCCTCCTGCAGGAGGAAGTGCTGCTGGATGCATCGGCGCGTCCATTGTCCGAGCGGGAGCGCCGCCGCAATCGGCTCCACTTTGGCCTGGTGTTTCAGAATTTCAACCTCTTTCCGCAGTATACGGCGCTGCAAAACGTCATGCTGGCGCGTCAGCTTCTAGCCCGTCAGCAGCCGGATCACCGCGCGCACCGCAAGGAGATCCAGCAGCAGATCGAGGAGGAATCGCGCCGCCTGCTGACGCAGATGGGCTTGCAGGATCGCATGGAAAACTATCCCCATCAGCTCTCCGGAGGACAATGCCAGCGCGTCGCCATCGCCCGGGCGCTGAACCTGCACCCGGATGTGCTCTGCTTTGATGAGCCGACCTCGGCGCTGGATCCGGAGCTGACGGGCGAGGTGCTTCGCGTCATCCGCGAATTGGCGGACCGCAACACCACCATGCTCATCGTGACCCATGAGATGGGGTTCGCGCGTGAAGTCGCCGATCAGGTATGCTTCATGGATGAAGGACGCATCTGCGAGCGCGGCACGCCGGAGGAGGTCTTCCTGCATCCCCAGCAGGCGCGGACGCGGCAATTTCTCGCCAGGTATCAGGGCGGACTGTAAAGCCAGAGTCAGCCGACTTGAATGAGACAAAATGCAAAAGCGCGCCAGCCCCTGCACAACGGCAGCGGTTGACGCGCTCTATTTTGCATTCTGACTTACACCAGCTTGATGCCCGCAGCGATCTGCTCCTGGTTGTACCGATCCTTCAACGCATTAATACGGTCGTAGGGGGTCAACAGCTTGGACAGGGAGCGGTCATGGTTCAGGGTGGCGATGATGTAGGAGATGTACTTGGACATATCCGCCTCGATGAACCAGGGAGCCGCCTGCAGCTCGGGGGTGCGGTAGGTCAGGTTGGTGGAGATGACGTAGTCGATCAGCCCATCCGCGTAGGCCTTGTTGAACAGCTCCACGCCGTTGGTGAACAGCGGGAAGGTGACGGCCGCGAAGATGCGGTTGGCGTTGCGCTTCTTGAGGTTGCGCGCCACGTCGATGATGGACTCGCCAGAGGAGAGGATGTCGTCCGCGACGAAGACGTCCTTGCCGTCCAGATCGTTGCCCATGTATTCATGCGCGACGATGGGGTTGCGGCCGTTGACGATGCGGGTATAGTCGCGACGCTTGTAGAACATGCCCATGTCCACACCCAGGACGGAGGCATAGAAGATGTTGCGATCCAGCGCACCCTCGTCCGGGGAGACGATCATCAGGTGCTCCTTGTCCAGCTGGAGGGTCTTGTCGCGCTTCAGCAGGGCCTTGAAGATCTGGTAGGAGGGCATCACATTCTCGAAGCCGCCTTCGGGGGTGGCGTTCTGCACGCGCGGGTCATGCGCGTCGAAGGTGATGATGTTGTTCACGCCCATGCGGGCCAGCTCCTGGAGCATCAGCGCGCAGTCCAGGGACTCGCGACTGGCGCGGCGATGCTGGCGGCCGCCGTAGAGCATCGGCATGATGACCGTGATGCGCTTGGCCTTGCCGCCGACGGCAGCGATGGTGCGCTTCAGGTCCATATAGTGATCGTCCGGGGACATGGGGACGGTCTGGCCGTACATGTTATAGGTGCAGTTATACGCGCCCACATCGCAGAGGATGTAGAGATCCAGTCCGCGCACGGAATCCTTGATCAGACCCTTGCCTTCGCCATTGCCAAAGCGGGGGCAGCTGGTATGCACGAGGAAGTCCTCGCGGCCCATACCGGGAGTCGTGGACATATCACCGGGCATCGTCGCCTCGGTATGCTGACGCCACTTCAGCAGCCACTGGTTCACCTTACCGGCGATCTCTTCAGTGCCGCGCATGGCGATCAGGCCCAGGGGGCCCACAGGGGTGGTCAGAAAGGATTCCTCATTCCAGGTGCTCACGAAATCAGTCACGCCTTTTACCTCATTCCGTTTGTCGGTCGCATCTGTTCTGCTCATATGTGAAACAGGGGGGACAAAATTTGTCGGGTATATTATAGCGCATTTCCTCCGCCATGAAAAGGGGTAAAATGAGAAATAGCGAACGTTTTTTGTCCATTCGCGGAAATGGCGCTTATTCCGCCAAATCACACATTTGCACACATTTCGCCGATCTGCCTCTCCGCCGCCTAAAGACGAACGTTCGCCCCGTGCCGCTGTGACGCGCAAATCGCTGAACTCCGTGCTTGCCAAACCGCGCAACAGATGCTATAATGAAAGTTGCGATTGTCAAAAGCAGTCCGAATCCTGCTTTCACATAACGAAGGGAGCAAATCCGCTTATGAAGAACATCACCTCCGCGCAGCTGCGCGAAATGTTCCAGTCCTTCATGGAGTCCAAGGGACATCACCGCATCCAGTCCGCCTCCATCATCCCGGAGAACGACCCAACCGTCCTGTTCACCACCGCCGGCATGCATCCGCTGGTGCCTTACCTGATGGGCACGCCCCATCCCGCCGGCACCCGCCTGACCGACGTGCAGAAGTGCATCCGCACCGGCGATATCGAGGAAGTGGGCGACGCCAGCCACCTGACCTTCTTCGAGATGCTGGGCAACTGGAGCCTGGGCGACTATTTCAAGAAGGAAGCCATCTCCTGGTCCTGGGAGTTCCTGACCAGCCCCGATTATCTGGGCCTGGACAAGGATAAGCTGGCCTTCTCCGTTTTCGCCGGCAATGAGGATTGCCCCCGCGATGAAGAAGCGCATGACATCTGGCGCTCCATGGGCGTGGAGGAGGATCACATCTTCTACCTGCCCAAGGAGAACAACTGGTGGGGCCCCGCCGGCATCACCGGCCCCTGCGGCCCCGACACCGAGATGTTCATCATCCGCGACAAGGCACCCTGCGGCCCGAACTGCTCCCCCGCCTGCGACTGTGGACGCTATCTGGAGATCTGGAACGACGTCTTCATGCAGTACAACAAGCAGAAGGACGGCACCTTCATCCCCATGGAGAAGAAAAATGTCGATACCGGCATGGGCCTTGAGCGCACCATCTGCGTGCTGACCGGCAAGAAGACCGTCTACGAGACCGACGCCTTCACCGACATCATCGCCAAGATCGCTGAGCTGTCCGGCAAGGAGTACGGCCAGGACGAGGAGACCACCAAGGCCTTCCGCGTGGTGGCTGACCACCTGCGCACCTCCACCTTCATCCTGGGTGATGACCGCGGCGTGTCCCCCTCCAACACCGACCAGGGCTATATCCTCCGCCGCCTGATCCGCCGCGCCGTCCGCTACGGCATGCAGCTGGGCATGGGCGAGGGCTTCACCGCCGAGATTGCGCAGGTCATCATCAACCAGTACAAGGCTGTGTATCCCGAGCTGGATCGCAACGCCGCCTTCGTCACCGAGCAGCTCAAGCTGGAGGAAGGCCGCTTTGCCCGTACCCTCAAGCAGGGCGAGAAGGAGTTCGACAAGGTGTACAACAACACCGTGAACACCAAGGCACTGCTGGAGAGCATCCTGTCCGCCGAGGACAAGGTCGCCAAGGCGCAGGAGTTGGCCCAGACGAAGAAGCTGCGTCCCTCCCCCGATATGATGCCCATCATCGAGGCCGCCAACGCCGGCAATGCCGATGCCGTTGAAGCTGCCGTGACCGCCCGCATGGCGTCCCTGAACGTGCTGGATGGCCGCAGCGCCTTCAAGCTCTACGACACCTTCGGCTTCCCCATCGAAATGACCATCGAGCTGGCCGCTGAAAAGGGCCTGACCGTGGACGAGGCAGATTTCGCCGAGCGCTTCAAGAAGCATCAGGAGCTGAGCCACCAGGGCGCTGAGCAGAAGTTCAAGGGCGGCCTGGCTGACCACAGCGAGCAGACCGCGAAGCTCCACACCGCGACTCACCTGCTCCACGCTGCCCTGCGCAAGGTGCTGGGCGACGAGGTGGCACAGAAGGGCTCCAACATCACCGCCGAGCGCCTGCGCTTCGACTTCTCCTTCGGCCGCAAGATGACCAAGGAGGAGCTCACCGAGGTCGAGCGCCTGGTGAACGTCGCCATCCAGGCGAAGGTCCCCGTGGTGTGCGAGGAGATGACCGTCCCCGAGGCCAAGGCCAAGGGCGCCATCGGCCTGTTTGAGTCCAAGTACGGCGAGAAGGTCCGCACCTACAAGATGGGCGAGTATTCCTTCGAGATCTGCGGCGGCCCCCATGCCGCGAATACCGGCGACCTGGGCTCCTTCAAGATCCAGAAGGAGGAATCCTCCTCCGCTGGCGTGCGCCGCATCAAGGCCGTCATCCAATAAGCATCATGATATGTAAAATGCTGTCCGGATCCATGGATTCGGACAGCATTTTTTATGCTTCACAACCTTCCCGTTCTTCGCGTCAGTCCTCCTGGATGACCTCCGCGCGGACATTGCGCAGGCTCACCCCATCCGCATTGGCGATGGTCAGGCCGGTCAGCCCCTTCGCGCGCACATTCTCCAGCGTCACGCCGTCCAGATGGCGCTCCGGCAGCCCCTGCAGGAAGATCGCGTTCCCCGCGATGGTCTCGCTCTCCACATCGCGCAGCACGATGTTCCGGATGACCGGCGTGCCGTCATCGATGGGCTGGGGCGCATTCGGGTCGTACTCCTCATGAGAGTAGAACTGGTCGATGTAGATCGCACCCCGGAACCAGCGGCAGTCGCGGTGCTCCAGGCTGTGGTTGTAGTGGCGCAGGCGCTCGTAGGTCACATCCTCGATGAATGCGCCGCGCCCGCGGATGGCCTTGACGCTGGCCAGGGAGTAGGTATCCTCAAACACGCAGTCTCGCACGGTGACATTACGGATGCCGCCGGACATTTCGCTGCCCATCGCCACGCCGAAGCCATACCGCAGCGTGCAGCGCTCGATCAGCACGTTCTCCGTCGGCACACCGATCTCACGTCCCCATGCATCCCGGCCGGATTTGAGCGCGATGCAGTCGTCCTGGCTCTCGATGACGCAGTCGCGGATGATGACATCCCGGCAAGAATCCGGGTCGAGGCCGTCCCCGTTGAACACGCCGTACTTTTCGCCATCGGGGGCGTATTTGGTGCGGATGGTCACGCCCTCCACCAGCACATCGGTGCAGAACATCAGGTGGACGCACCACGCCGGGGAGTTGCGCACCGTCACGCCGCGCAGGATCAGCCCGTCCACATTGCGCAGCGCCAGCGCACGCCCGCGGAAACCGGCCTTTTCCGCCAATTCCTTGTGGAACAGCGCCGCGCCGCTGGCATCGATGATGCCCTGTCCCTCGATGGTGAGGCCGTGCAGGCGCTTTTCCGGCGCAGTGATATGCCCCGTTTCACACCAGGCATCCGCCGGACAGGCCTCGCGGATGTCGATGGTGTTCAGCAGGCTGGCGTAGCTCTGCCCCTTGCGCCCCTCAAAGGCGTAGGGCAGCACGGGGAAATCCGCCGTGTCGCCGCTGCCCAGCAGGACAGCGCCTTCCGCCAGGTGCAGCGTCATGTCGCTGTGCAAAAAGAGCGCGCCCGTGCGGAAAACACCTGCCGGAACGCGGACGCTTTCGCCTGCGCCGCATGCATCGATGGCGCGCTGGATAGCAGCGGTGTTCAGCGTGACGCCATCGCCCACAGCGCCGTAGTCAAGAATATTATGGATGCTCATGAGGGAACCCTCCGTTGCGATCATTCTGCCCTGATTGTAGCACATGCGCGCCATCCGGACAAGGCTTTCGCACCAAAACGGTCGGAAACGAAAACATCCTGCCCGAAGGCAGGATATCAGGGGGGAAATATTGGTTATCCTTTTTATTTCATCAGCCCTGCACTTTTCAGCCGGGATCGCAGCGCCCGTCCGCCGATGAGCACCGCGGCGATCTTCACGCCATCCCCCGGCAAAAAGGGCAGGACGCACACCGTCAGCGCCGCCATCGCAGATGCGCCGGTCTGCACGGCATACCATGCACAGCCCGCTGCATAGAGCAGCCCCGTTCCCGTCAGGAGCACCGCGGCCTGTCCGGGAAGGCGCTTCATTTTGCAAAGGAGCGCGCCCCACAGGGCCGTCACCGGCAGATAAGCCAGCAGAAATCCCCCCTTCGGCCCGGCCAACACGCCGATGCCCCCGGTGAAGCCGCTGAAAACCGGCAGCCCGATCAGCCCCATCAGCAGATACAGCCCGCAGCACAGGGCTGCACCGCCTGCGCCCAGCAGCAGCGCAGCCAGGGCGAGCATGGCGGTTGTCAGGGAGAGCGGTACCGGCCCCACGGGCAGCGTGATCGGGCCGGCCACGCAGATCAGCGCCGTCATCAGCGCGGTGAGCGTCATCTGACGGACGGACATGCGCGTGCGGTCAGGCGATGTGGCGCCCATTCTGATGCTTCTCCATGGAGGTGGCGATGTTTTCCGCATGGTCGCCGATACGCTCCAGGTTGGTCAGGATGTCCAGATAGATCATGCCGTTCTTGGCGGAGCACTTATGCTGCTTCAGGCGATCCACATGATGCTCGCGCAGGGCCTCGGTGATGTCGTCGATCTCCTGCTCGCTCTTTTCCACGGCGGCGAGCATATCGGGACGGCTGTCCTGACGGGCGAACATATCCATCGCGCGGGTGAGCTGCTCGATGACGCGTGCGGACAGATCGTCGATCTCCTGCACGGCCTTGGCGGAGAACTTGATCTCCTCGTTGAAGCGCAGCTGGGCCGCCTCGAGGATGTTCTGGCTGTGGTCGCCCACGCGTTCCATATCGTTGACCACATGGAAGAGGGAGCCCACCAGCAGCGTGTCTGCTTCGCTCAGATCCAGGCCCTTGACCTCCACCAGATAGGTGGTGATCTCGCGGTTGAGGAAGTCCAGCACCTCCTCGTTGCGGTTGATCTCGGCGGCCTTCTCCTCGTCCCACTCGTCGAAGCATTCCGTCGCCTTGATGAAGCTCGCCTTGGCGATGCCGCCCATGCGCTTCACCTCATTGAACAGCTGCTCGGTCGCGACAGCGGGCGCATTGAGCATGCGCTTGTCGAAATGCGCCAGGTGCATGGCCTCACCGGTCATGCCGTCATCGCGGATGAGGATGCAGGCCAGCTGCTCCAGCACATTGGAGAAGGGCAGCAGCAGCACCGTGGTGACGCTGTTGAAGATGATGTGGGTGACGGCGATCTGGCCGCTGATATTGCCCGGCATGAGGTTCTGGATCCACACATGCAGGGGGAGGATCAGCGCCAGCACGATGAAGATGAGCGTGCCGATGACATTGAACAGCAGATGCACGCAGGCCACGCGCTTGGAGGTAGCACTGGTGCCGATGCAGGCCAGCACGGCGGTGATGCAGGTGCCGATGTTCTGGCCGAAGAGGATGAACATGCACATCTGGAAGTCGATCAGACCCAGTTCAGCCAGGGGCATGAGGATGGCGATGGACGCCGCGGAGGACTGGATGAGCGCGGTGATACCCGCACCGATGATCACGGCGACCAGGGGATTGCGCACCGCCGCCAGCGCATCGGCGAAGCCCTGGAACTCACGCAGGGGCGTCATGGCGGAGGACATGAAATTCATGCCGATGAACAGCGCGCCCACGCCGAAGATGACCGGGACGATCCCGCTCAGGGAGCCGAACTTCTTGGGGGCGAACATCATCATGAACAGGATGATGCAGCCGATGAAGCAGAAGATGATGTGGAAATCCAGCTTGACGGACATCATCAGCACCGTCACGGTGGTGCCGATGTTGGCACCCATGATGATGCCCACCGCCTGGCTCAGCTGCATGATGCCGGCATTGACAAAGCCGACCAGCATGACCGTCGTGGCGGAGGAGGACTGCATCAGCACGGTGATGATGAAGCCCAGGATGACCTGCATGACGCGATTCTTGGTCACGGCGGTAAGCAGGCTCTTGAGCTGCTTGCCGGCCACGCGCTCCAGACCGTCGGACATGGTGTTCATGCCGTACAGGAACAGGCCCAGACCCGCCAGCAGTTCCAGCATACAGGTAAGAATGACGCTAAAACTCAATTCCATATTGACCCTCCGATGGCAATGTCGATCAGGGGATGTCATACCATGGTGCATTTATGCACAGCGGCTCTGTGCAAAAAAATGCCCATACGCATTTACTTTATCACAGATTTCACGCGGAATCAATGGGAATTTTACATTTTCGTGCCGAAGCGCATGCCACGCACGATTTTCGCCCCTCCCACAGTCCTCACACCTGCTGATTCTTCTTTCTTCCCGGCACAACAAAATGGAGGAAGCCGTCGCTTCCCCCATTCCATATAAATAATGTATATCAATGCCCGCAGGCCGGGTTTTCCTCATTGGTCGTGTCGCCCGCCTCCTGGGCCACAGGGGCGATCAGTGCGATGGGATCCTGCACAGGCAGCGCATGATCCGCCACGCCGGGCACATAGGCCAGCAGCATCGCGGCCACGATCACCTGATCCAGCAATTTGGGTGGTTTCATGGGTCTCCTCCTTTCGTTGGGATTCGGTACATCCTGTCTCCACCTGACACGATGATGATACCGCAGAATTGTGTCGCATGAATGAATCAACCATGAAGCGAACATGAAATTCCCCTATGCAAAGGCTGAAAGCTGTGCTATCATGAAGAAAAAGGCATGAATGCATGGAGGCTTGCATGAAAAAGCTGATCGGGTGGATGATCCTTTGCCTGGCGATGCTGCTGCTGAACGGCTGCACGGGGACGCAGGAAGCGCCTTCCGCCCCGGCGGACGCGCCGCAGACCGCGCTGCCGGTGTACCCTTATGCGGTGCATGGCGAGACAGTGGCAGAGCATGCGTCGGACACGCTGTGGTGGCGCATTGAGCGCACAGCGGTGGACGGTGCGTCCTGCTACCTGGCGAAGGTGTGCATGGCGGATCCGGGGCGGCAAATCGGCAAGGCCGCGGCGGACTGGGAGGAAAACGTGCTCTATACGAAGGCGCTGGCTGATCGTGCGCCGGAAGCGTCCCTGCTCATCAACGGCAGCGGCTATGTGACGCGCGTGTTTTCGTGGATCCCGGAGAATTATCCCGGCGAAAGCGAGGATTACTACTTCACGCCCCTGGGCTCGGTCACGGTGACGGACGGCAAGGTCTACCGCTGCCTGGCGGACGTCCCTTATTACGGCCTGACGCTGAACACGGATGGCCTGCGCATGCATGTGGGGGATGATCCTGCACAGGTGCTGGCGGATTCTCCCACCCAGACCTGGTCGTTCTATGTGGAATGCCCGGTCATCCGCGATCATACCTCCATCCTCGATCCGGACTGGCGCTTCACCAACAGCCGCGCCATGCGCAATATCATTTGCCGGATGGATGCGCAGAATTACCTCATCCTCATCGTCACGCGCCAGGGCGGCGGACTGACCATGCGCCAGTGTGTGGATTATCTGCTGGCGAATTTCTCCCCCGAATGGGCGTACAACCTGGATGGCGGACCGTCCGCCGCGCTGATGTACCGTTCGGAGGGCGAACTGGTGACGGTCTGGGGCTCCGGACAGGAAAATGCGGACATCATGACCTTTTCCGACTGATGCGCGGTTTTTCCAGCATAGCTGACCTGCTCCCGTGACAAACTCTCCCTGAAAACAAGGGCATGCGGCCCTTTCAGGGAGGTTTTTTTGATGAAGAAGCCCTCGACGCTGCGACGGGCGACGGGTCTGGTGGCCTCCATGCTGCTGGCGGCCAGCTGGTTCTCCCCCATGCAGACGACCCTGCGCGAGCTGCCGGACACCCTCACCCTGACACAGGGACAGATCAGCACGCTGGCGCTGGGCGGACTGACGCTCTCGGGCGATGCGCTGACCGTCACGGCCACGCAGGATGAAAGTCTGGCCACGGTGGGCGCAGTGGATGTGTCCGTGGCGACCTCCGGCAGGACGGATATGCTGCTGTCCCTCTTTGGCATTCCGCTGAAGAAGGTCGAAGTGGAAGTCAGCCCTGAAAAGCGGCTGATCCCCGGCGGACAGGCCCTGGGCATCGCCATGCGCACGGAGGGCGTGCTCATCGTCGGGGTGAGCGAGGTGGCGGCAGGCATCAGCCCGGCGCGCAATGCTGGACTCGCTGCGGGGGATGTCATCCGCAGTATCAACGGCACGCCCATCACCACCGCGGAGCAGCTGACCGAAGTGCTCAATGCCCCCGGAACGGCAGAAGCATCCCCCCTGGAGATCGCCTATGACCGCGCCGGACAGCGCCGCACGACCCGGCTGACGCCCTACCGGGAAACGCCCACAGGGCATGTCCGTCTGGGGGCATGGGTGCGGGATTCCACCGCCGGCGTGGGGACGCTCTCCTTCTACGACCCGGACAATGGGCATTACGGCGCGCTGGGCCATGCCATCACCGATGGGGACACCGGCGCGGTGCTCTCCGTCAGCGAGGGGCAGGTGCTGCGCGCCGATGTGGTGGCGGTGCAGAAGGGGAAGCCCGGTACGCCGGGGGAGCTCAAGGGCAGCTTCCTGCGGGAGGGCGAGGTGCTGGGGGACATCCGCAGCAATTCCGTCCTGGGCATTTACGGCACGATGGACAAGCCCGTAACCAACGCCATCTATCCTGACGGCCTGCCCATCGGCCTGCGCTCCGGCGTGCATACCGGCGCGGCCACCATCCTCTCCACGGTGGACAGCGAGGGCGTGAAGGAATACGCCGTCGAGATCATCCGCGTGAATCAGCAGAGCAGCCCCGCCCCCAAGAGCATGGTCATCCGCGTGACGGACGAGCGCCTGCTCAGCCTCACCGGCGGGATCGTCCAGGGGATGAGCGGCAGCCCCATCATTCAGGACGGGCGCATCATCGGTGCGGTGACCCATGTGTTCGTCAGCGACCCCACCCAGGGCTACGGGCTGTATGTGGACTGGATGCTGGATGCGGCAGGGTGATTTTCGCCAGAGGTGCATTGCCTCTGGCATTTTCTGTTGGGATGTGCTAAAATGAGTTGATTCAGTCGATCATCCGCAGGAGGGATGGACGTGAGAAGAAACGACAAGGAAATTACTGCCCCCATGCGGGTCAAAGAAATTGTAAGCCGTTGCACTTGCTGCAGGATCGGCTTTTGCGATGATGGAGAAGTATACATTGTTCCATTAAATTTCGGCTATGAAATCAAAGATGATGCGTATGTGTTCTATTTTCACGGGGCGAAAGAAGGTCGAAAGGCCGAGCTGATCAAAAAGAGTCCTCATGTGGGCTTCGAGATGGATACGGGCTATTCGCTCCATACCGCTGAGACGGCCTGCCAATATTCCACACATTATCAGAGCATTATTGGCAATGGTGTCTTGCGTATCGTATCAGAGCCTGAGGAACAGAAACGGGGACTGTCCTTGATCATGGAACATCATACAGGAAAACGGGAATGGGATTTTGATAAAAAAATGCTTCATGCGGTCATCGTTTTCAAATTAGTGGTTTCTAAAATGAGCTGTAAGGAACATGAATAGAGTAGGAGACGCACAAATGCAGATCACTATCGCGGAATTGGAAGCCTATCTGCTGGATTATTACGGCCAGGGCGGCATCGACCAGAGCCTGTTCATGAAGCTGGTGGAGGAGATCGGCGAGGTCGCCGAGGTGCTGAACAAGAAGGCCGGGCGGAAGGCCGCTGGCGACGAGAACCTGGGCGCGGAGCTGGGCAAGGAATTGGCGGATGTGATCCACTACGCCATGGCCATCGCCGCGCTGAACGGGCTGGACATGAATGAGATCATTGTCGAAAAAGATAAAGCTGCGTCCGCAAAATACTATCATGCAACAAATCTGGAACAGTTCGTTCTGCACAAGCGGAGTACAGAGACGGAGCAGTAATCCCTTACAGATCGGGTTGTCCCGAATGACATTCACCCGCGAGCGTCAGCCCGGCGAGGCGGAATAAGCAAGCTCAACACGCTGAAAAAGCTCATGACCGCAAAGAAAGACTGCTTTGATGCCGACAGAGGTTTCCTGTGATCCATCCTCCCGGTCCCCCTCGCAGCTGCCTGTCTGCACTGATCGTGCCTGGCTGATGCGCGGGGGATTTTCTTCTTGCATTCTGCCAGTGGGTGATTTATAATGAAGCCATGCTCATCGTTTCAAAAATCCCCCACAAGGAGGAATCCATATGACTGACCGCCTTCCCGATTATCTCCGCATGCATGCCCAGGCCGCACCCTGCGCCGGTGCGGACATCCGCATGGGCGATGTCCGCGTCACCGTCATCACGCCCCGGCTGATCCGCATCGAACAGGGGGCCTTCACCGATGAAGCCACCCTGACCGTGCTGCGCCGCGATTTCTGCCCGTGCGAATTCAGCGTCACCCGCAGCAACGCAGGCACCATCGTCGATACCGGTGCGCTGCGCCTGTGCTATCAGCCCGGCCAACCACTGGACAGCCTGACCATCACCGCGCTGACTTCGCCCGCGTTCGTGTGGCATTACGGTCAGCGCCCCCTGCAGAACCTCAAAGGCACCACTTCCACCCTGGATACGGCGGACGGCGCCTGCCCCCTGGAGGATGGTCTCTGCGCCCTGGACGGCTTTGCCTGCCTGGATGACAGCACATCCCCCCGCATGACGACGGACGGCTGGTTCGCCGGGCGTGAAAACTGCACCGACGTGTACTTCTTCGGCTACGGGCATGATTACACCGCCGCCGTGCAGGATTATCAGCGTCTGACGGGTGCGCCCGGGATGCTGCCTGCCTTCGCGCTGGGCAACTGGTGGAGCCGCTACCATGCCTACACCGACACGGAGTATCTGTCGCTGATGGATGAATTCCGCCGGCGCGATGTGCCGCTGTCCGTGGGCATCGTGGATATGGACTGGCACCTGACCGACGCTGACGGGCGGAACTACTGGACGGACGGCTGGACGGGCTACACCTGGAACGAGCAGCTCTTTCCGGACTACCGCGCTTTCCTGCGCGGCCTGCACGATCGCGGTCTGAAGACCGCCCTGAACCTCCACCCGTCTTCCGGCGTCCGCCCGTGGGAAGCACAGTATGAGGACATGTGCCGCGCCCTTGGCAAGGATCCTGCGCAGCTCAAGCCCATCCCCTTCAACTGCCTGGATCCCGACTTCCTCAAGGCGTATTTCGAAGTGCTCCATTTCCCCTATGAAGAGGACGGCGTGGACTTCTGGTGGATGGACTGGCAGCAGGGGACTCACTATCCCAGCATCGCCGGGGAGGATTACGTCCCCCGCGACATTGAGCAGATCACACCCCTGCGCATGCTCAACCACATGCATTATCTGGCCTCGCGCCGCAATGGCCAGCGCGGCATGATCTTCTCCCGCTATTCGGGCTATGGCAGCCAGCGGTATCCCATCGGGTTCTCCGGCGATACCTACATCACCTGGCGGAGCCTGAAATTCCAGCCGTATTTCACCGCCACGGCCAGCAATGTGGGCTATGGCTGGTGGAGCCACGACATCGGCGGACACATGGGCGGCATCCGTGATGACGAACTGACCGCGCGCTGGGTGCAGCTGGGTGTGTTCTCGCCTATCTTCCGCCTGCATTCCACCCGGAACACCTTCACCGGCCGCGAGCCCTGGAAGTACAACCGGCGCACCGAATGCATCATGAGCGACTGCATGCGCCTGCGTCATCAGCTTTTCCCCTATCTCTACACCATGAATCGCCGCGCCCAGGCGGAGCTGCTGCCGCTCATCCGCCCGATGTATCACACCCATCCGGAGTGCGCCGATGCCTATCAGGTGCCGAACGAATACTGGTTCGGCAGCGAAATGGTCGCCGCACCGATCACCGATCCGGCGGACGCGAGCGATCTGGCGCCGGCGGATGTGTGGCTTCCGGCCGGCTGCTGGACGGACATGACCACCGGCTATGTCTACAAAGGGGATCAGCGGCTGACGGTCTATCGCCCGATGGAGGAGATCCCTGTGTTCCTCAAGGGCGGCGCGATCGTGCCCATGCAGGCGCACCGGCCGCATGAGAACGCCCTGGGCCATTCACCGGACATGCATGTGCTCGTTGCGCCGGGCGCATCGAATGCCTTCCGCCTGTATGAGGACGATGGCGAATCCCTCGCCTATGAAGGCGGCGTCTATGCCGAAACGCCCCTCACCCTCACCTGGACGGCGGATGCGGCCTCCTTCACCATCGGCGCGGTGGAGGGCGACCTCTCCCTCCTGCCGGAAAAGCGCACCTGGACGCTGCATTTCCGCGGCTGGCGCAAGGGCTGTGCCTTCACCGTGAATGGCGAATGCTGCACCGCGGCCTATTCCCCCGAGGACAACACCTACACCCTCACCCTACCGGATCTCTCCGCCGTCAGCACCGCCGTGATCGGCATCACCCATCCTGACGGGCTGACCCACAACAACTCCGACGCCCGGATGAAGGCCATCGACCGCATCACCCGTGCGCAGATGCTCCAGGATGGCAAGCAGGATCTGCTCCAGCTCATGGATGACGAGATCGCCCGCGGCGCAAAGAACGCAAAGCTCTCCCGTCTGGGGACAGATCGCTATCCGGCCCTCGGCGGCTACCTCTTCGAGCTGATCTCCCAGCTGGCTTGACCGTCCTGTGAAAGGAGTCCCCCTGATGAAAAAATTTCTGCTCCTGCTCCTCGCGCTGACGCTTTTCGTTTCCGCCGCCAGCGCATCCATCCTCCCTGCCACCGGTGTGGATGAGGATTTCGCTGCCTCCACCGGCCTCAGCTGCACCCCTGCCGTCATCCTCTGCCAGTCGCTGAGCGTCTATGACGCGCGCGGCGATCAGGGCGGCAAGAAGGTCGAGACCCTACGCTACAGCGGCAAAAGCATCCCCGTCATCCAGAGCTGGGACGGCTGGGCGCAGATCTACTATGCCGACGGCGAAAAGACCGGCTGGGTGCGCAGCGAATACCTGCTGTTCGATCCGGCGTGGTATCACTGTGACGAAAGCACGGCGGTCTATGCCTACCCGGATGATCTCGCGCCCCGTGTGGGGCTGCTCAACCGCGGCACGGAAGCACCCATCGTCACCGATACGGGCGACTGGGTCTGCGTGAGCCTTCGTGCGGCAGCAGGCTGGATCCGCAAAACAGCGGATGACAAGGCAGCGGAGAGCTGGTTCAGCCCGGAGATGCTCTACGGCATGACCTTCGCGGAGCTGTCCTTCCCCTACACCACCGGCTCCATGATCTACTTCGATGATGCGGAATCTTTCGCCGCCCTGATGGACATACTCACCCACACCGATGCCATGGGCGGAATGGTCGCAGGCTGCCCCTTCGACGCGGTGCTGACCGTCACTCTGTACAACGGCGTGGAGATCGAGCTGGCGCTGGCCACCGACAGCTGCTGTGTTTTCCGGGTGGATGGGCAGGACTACATCTACGCCGTGAACCAGACGGAAAACGGCTCCAGCGTGAGCAACGATGTGCTGTTCAGCCTCTTTGGCGTCAATGACCAGGGCGAATGGCTGGATGACAAGTTCTATCCCGGCAACGGCTGATCGATCCAACAACAAAATGCGCGGTGCTTTGTCCGCCGTCCGCCTTTTCCGGGCTGACAGGACGAAGTGCCGCGCACTTTTTATGCCCGCAGCCACGACAGCAGCTGCGCAATGTTCTTCTTGCCAAACGTGACGCGCGTGTCATCCGCCACCAGGCAGGGGACGCTCATCACCCGGTATTTGTCCTTCAGCGCAGGGAAGTGCGCCAGGTCATAGACCTCTGCGGTCACATGAGGGTTCAGTGCAGCGATATGCTGGGCGGCCGTCACCAAGTCGGGACACATGGTGCAGGACAGCGACACGAGGAGCTTCATTGCCGTCGGCGTTTGGATCGCGGCGATGTCCTGCCGCAATGCATCATCCACCGCCTGACCCGGCCCGGCGGCATTGTACAGCCCCAGCACGAAGGACGTGAACTCATGTCCGCCCGGCACGCCATGGAAGGCCAGACCCGTGGGCGTCCCATCCGCGCGGCAGACCTGCACGCAAGGGGCTTCCTCCGCCGGGAAATCGCGCCGGACGACCTCCATGGTCAGCTTGTCCGTCATGTCCGCCAGCGCCGCGATGAATTGCTCCAGCTCCGCCGAAAGGGGACGATCATCCAAGTGCAGCCGCAACAGGAGCGGCTGTACCATCCGGCGGAACACATCGTTCAGCTGTGCCTGCATGTCTTCCCCAAAGACGGGAGGCTTCATCCCTTTTTCCCTTCGGGGCGATGGGGTTTCGGCGGTCTTTTCTTCGCCGGATGGCGCGATCCGCGTGACGGGCTGCACCGGATGCCGCCCCGTTTTGCGCTGCATAGCGGCGGCATGCTTCTCCATCTGCGTCGCAGCCAGCGCGCCGTCCCCCGTGGCCGTCACCACCTGGCGCAGAGGCTTGATGCACACGTCCCCGGCGGCAAATACGCCGTCCACACTGGTCTTCATGCCTCCATCCGTGCGAATGTAGCCTTGTTCGTCCAGGTCGATCTGCCCCCGGACCAGCGCAGTGGCCGGCTCATACCCCGCAAAGACGAACACGCCGAAGCTTTCGTCCACCCTGGCGCGGAATTCCGTCGTTTCGCCGCTGGACAGATTGCGCCACCGGGCGTAGGTCAGCCCGTTTTCACCGCTGACCTCCTCCAATTCCGTCTGGGGGAGGATGGTGATCTTCTCGTGCCTTCGGGCAGGCTCCGCCACAGCCTCAGCGCAGGTGAAATCCTCCGTGCGCATCAGGATCGTGACATGCCGGGCGAATTTGGTCAGGAACACGCTTTCCTCCGCCGCCGCATAGCCGCCGCCCACCACGAATACGTCCTGGCCGGTGAAGAATTCACCGTCGCAGGTGGCGCAGTACGCCACGCCGCGGCCCTTGTATTCCTCCTCGCCCTGGAAGCCCACTTGCCGCGGATGTGCCCCGGTCGCCAGCAGCACGCAGAAGCACCGGAAGGCGCCGCGCGCTGTCTGCACGGTCTTGATGTCGCCCGTCAGGTCAAGGGCAGTGGCCTCGGTCAGGAGGAATTCCGCGCCGAATGCCTCCGCCTGCCTGCGGATGGTCTCTGTCAGCGCGCGCCCGCTGATGCGCGCCACACCGGGATAATTCACCACCTCGTCGGTGATGGTGATCTGCCCGCCGAACTGCTCCTTCTCCAGCACCAGCACGCGGTATCGCGCCCGCGCCAGATAGAGCGCGGCGGTCAGCCCCGCCGGGCCGCCGCCGATCACCACCGCGTCGTAGAGGTTATCCGCCTGCATCACAGCTGCCCCACCAGGTCAAGGCTGGGCTTGAGCGTCTCCTGGCCGGGCTTCCAGTTGGCGGGACAGACCTGGTCGCCATGGGCGTGGACGAACTGGCAGGCCTGCACGCGCCGCAGCAGCTCCTCCGCATTGCGGCCCACGTTCCCCGCCGTGATCTCATAGCCGACGATCTTCCCCTCCGGGTTGATGATGAACGTGGCGCGCTCGGCCAGGCCATCCGCCTCGATCAGCACGTCCAGACCGGCGGAGAGCACATGCGCCGGATCAGCCAGCATGGGATAGGTGATCTTGCGGATGCGCTCGGACGCATCATGCCAGGCCTTGTGGACAAAATGGGTATCGGTGGACACGCTGTAGACCTCGCAGCCGATCTCGCGGAAGCGGTCGTAATGCAGTGCCAGATCCTCCAGCTCGGTCGGGCAGATGAAGGTGAAATCCGCCGGGTAGAAGAACAGGACACTCCACTTGCCCAGCAGCTCCTCCTTCGCCACCGTCTTGAAGGCGTTCTCGTGGTAGGCATTCACCTTGAAATCGCAAAGGGCACGGTCGATCATGGACATTTGGTTTTCCTCCCCGCAAATTTTCTTGCAGGGGCAGTTTGTCCCGATCCGCATGGGATTATTCCGCCGAAAACGGGGCAGACTCTCCCGCGAAAGGAGCTGACCTCATGCCGCATTTCCGTCCCGGCGGAACGCTTCCGCCCCATATGAAGGTTTTCGCGCCCTATGCCCTTGCGGCCCTGCTCGTCAGCCTGGTCGGCGGCTTCACAGTGATGCTGGGGCCTGCCTTCGTGCAGGCGATGGGGCTGGATGATGCCTCCGTCACCTGGACGGCGCTGGCTCAGGCGATCTCCACGGCGGCCTGCGCGCCGATCCTGGGGCGCATCGCAGATGCACTGGGGCGGCGGCGGACACTGCTGCTGGGCGTTGCAATCTACACCGCGGGGAATGTGCTGGCTGCGCTGGCCTCCTCGCTGGGGATGATGCTGCTCGCGCGCTTCATCGTCGGCCTGGGGACGGCCGCCATCTCCCCGGTGGTGCTCTCCTATATCGTGACGGACTTCCCCACCGGCGAGCAGGCGAAGGGCTTCTCGCTCTACATGCTCCTGTCCAGCGCCGCCGTGGTGGTCGGCCCGACCCTCAGCGGCCTGATGATCAGCGCATGGGGCTGGCGGGCGATGGTCTGGGTGTGCGCGGCGATCAGTGCCGCCGTGCTGGCACTATGCGCTCTCCTCAAGGACGCGCACGCGCCAGCCCCCAAGCCTCTTACCCATTTTGATCTGCCCGGCGCCACGCTGGTGGTGATTTTCTTCACCCTCGCGCTGTGCATCCCTGCGGTGGGGCAGCGGTGGGGCTGGCTCTCCGGGCCGCTGTGGATGGTGGTGCTGGCGGCATTCCCCGCGCTGGCCGCCCTGATCCTGGTGGAACGGCACGCATCCAGCCCCATCCTCCCGGGACGCTTCATCCGGCGCAAGGCCTTCCTCCTCAGCGTCCTGGCACTTTTCCTCACCCAGGGGCTGATGCAGGCCAACATGACCAACATCATCGTCTTTGTGCGCCAGGTGCAGCCGGGAAACAGCGTCGTATCCGCCTATGCCATCTCCGTGATGTATCTGGGCATGTCGCTGGGCTCGGTGCTGGTGGGGCCGCTGGCTGGCAGACATGAGCCGCGCCGGGTACTGACCGGCTCCTTCCTGCTGACAGCGCTGAGCTGCGCACTGTTCCTGCTGTTTACGGTGGAGGTCTCCACACTGCTGCTGATGGGTGCATTGGCGCTGCTGGGCTTCGGTCTGGGCGGGAACGCCACCATCCTGATGAAGGTGGCGCTCAGCGACCTCCCCGGCGATCAGGCCAGCGCAGCCACAGGGACCTACGGGCTGTTCCGCGACTTGGCTGCGCCCTTCGGCGTGGCGGTGCTCGTCCCCCTGTATACAGAGCAGGTCGCATCGGATCTGGCGCGCGGACTGACGGAGAGTGCCTCCGCCGTGCAGGCGCTGCACCTGCTGGGGCTGATCGAATTCGCCAGCGTGGCGGCAGGCATCCTCGTGGTGCGTCTGCTGCCGCACATTCATCCTGAAAGGAGACCAAATGCATGCGACTGAAGGACAAGGTGATCCTCATCACGGCATCGACCCGGGGCATCGGGCTGGCCTGCGCGAAGGCCTGTGCGGCGGAGGGCGGCGCGGTGTTCCTGGCCGCGCGGGATCTGTCGCGCGGGCGCGCGGAAGCGGAGCGTCTTCGCGCGCAAGGATACACGGCGGACTGCGTCTACAATGATGCGACCCAGCCGGAGAGCTTCCGCGCGATGGTGGCGGACACGGTGAAGCAGGCCGGGCGCATCGACGTGCTGGTGAACAACTTTGGCGGTTCCGACCCGGCGAAAGATCGGGATTTCCTCCACACCGCCCCGGAGGACTTTCTCCGCACGGTAGAGATTAATCTGCGCAGCGTCTACATGGGCGCACAGGCCGCCGCCGAGCACATGGCGCAGCAGGGCAGAGGCAGCATCATCAACATTTCCTCTGTGGGCGGCGCGGTGCCGGACATCAGCCAGATCGGCTACGGCGTGAGCAAGGCCGCCATCAACTACCTCACTCAGCTGATTGCCGTTCATGGCGCGGCACAGGGTATCCGCTGCAACGCGGTGCTCCCCGGCATGACCGCCACCGATGCCGTCAGCACCCACCTGAGCGCCGATTTCCGTGACCAATTTCTGCGGCACATCCCCCTGGGGCGCATGGGCTTGCCGGAGGAGATCGCCGCTGCCGTGGTGTATTTCGCCAGCGATGAATCCGCCTACACCACCGGCCAATGCCTGAGCGTATCCGGCGGATTCGGCCTCGCCACGCCGCTCTATGCGGACATGCGCGCCATTTCCCGCACATCATCGCCCCGGCAAAAAGGGTGACTTCCCTTTGGGGGAAGCCAAGGTGGCCTTAAGGCCAGATGAGGTGGAATATCATGAAGTCACTTTTCGACAAAAAAGGGCTGACCTCCCTACGAAGTCAGCCCTTTTCGTATGCGATTTACCCCTCGCGCTGATCCGCCAGGCGGATGCGCCGCAGGATCACGAAGCCCAGCTCCGCCAGGGAGAGCAGCATCGCCCCGTACACCAGCGTCTTGGGCCAGTTGGTCTTGTCCAGCGCGAAGATGGTGCCGATGCACACCCCGATGCCTGCCGCCAGACCCAGCACATCCAGCGCGATGGCCTTCTTGTCCAGGCCGCGCTTACCTTCCAGCACCAGCAGGCGGATGAGCGTCAGCCCGATGGTCACCGCCAGACCCAGATGGGTCACGCGAGCGAAGGTGAGGACGTACAGGGCCTCGTCGCAGCGCAGGGATTCCGGCATGATCTGCAGCAGGCACCACAGCACCAGGGCATACTGCGCCAGGGTGCCGTCCTTGCGGGACTTCCTGCGCAGGAAGGGCACGATCGCCAGCAGCACCAGCGTCAGCACTGCCTCAATCCAGCAGACGCTGACCTCCATGCCCATCAGGTCGCCATAACCCTGCCCCGACAGCGGCTCGATCGCCCGGGCGAAGACATACAGCAGCATCCCCGGGATGACCGCATGATCCAGCAGCGCACCGGCCTTCACGCCGGTCTGCTTCGCCGCGGCGGGCGCCGCCAGCAGCAATCCTGCCACCACGCCCATCACATTCGCACTGCCGATGGTCGGGTCAAAGAAGGGCATCACGCCCGTGAAATCGCCCATCGCGTCATAGAACACACTGTCGCTGCACACCGCGCAGTACACGCCGCGGCCCAGCATCAGCCCCAGCACCGCCGCCAGGACACTATACGTCCACACGGCGGAACGCGTCAGCCCATTCGCCTTGGCGGTCAGCGCCGAAAGCACCATCGCACACACGCAGCCCGCAAAGAGCAGCAGCCCGTGCAGGGAGAACGCCGTGCCCAGGATTTCCAATTCGATCATTTGATACATTTTATTTCACCAGCGTCGCGAAGTAAACAATGTCACTCAGGTACCGCTCGATCTCCGGGCAGTTGACCTTCACATAGTCCAGGCGGCCGGTCTTCTCATCCAGTCGCTTGAAGCACATGGTGGTGCTGTTGCCGCCATCGAGGTTGAAGGCCAGACGACTGCCGCCTTCCGGATTCAGCTCCAGCCCGATCTGCTCGCACACGGCGGCAAATTCGTAGATGGTCATGCCCTTGTTGCCCTTGGTCTGATTGCCGTAGCTGGTCACCAGCACATATTCCAGCTGACCGAGCTGCATGATGGCGGTACGCTGGGCGCACTTATGCGCACCGATGTAGTTGTTGCGGTAGTCCTCCGCGATGACGCTCTTGCCATTCTCCACCAGCACAGGGCCAAAGCAGAACACCTGGTACATCTCGTCCTGATGGGCCTCGACATACTCGGCGTAATCCTTCTTCTGCGGCGCGTTGAGGTAGGCGAAATCGCCGTTCTTGTCGATGATCAGCAGATCGCGGATGCCATCGGCCTGATTGCGGATCTGCGTGCCCATGCGGAAGACCACCGTGCATTCGGACTTGCTGTAGTAATCGCCATTGATAGCGATGACGGCATTGGCATCCTCCGCGACAAGACGTCCGCGGCGCGTAGCGGTGGAGTGGAAATTCGCTCTGCTGCCGCCAATGGCTGCCGGCGCCGTGCGCAGCTGGGAAGGATGGCTGATCTTCACATGCGCATACTGATAATCCGTGTCAGCATAGCGGCCGGAATAGATCTTCACAGAGATGGACTCATCCACATACTCGGTGTCGGAGATGTAGCACTCGTACTTGGGGGCCGGGCCGATGGTGACGGAATCCATGGGGAGGGGCTCCCAGACGGTCGCCGGTTCTGCCGCAGATTCCGCAGCGGACTCCGTTTCCGTGGCGATGGCTGCGCCGGACACGCTCAGCAGCAGCGCCAGCAGCAGGCTCAGGGTCTTCTTCATACGCATGATCTGATTTCTCTCCTTCAGGGTTATTCGCTATGATTCATCAGCATTCAACATCTGTACGCAATCACTGCTATCGTATCGCGAATTCACACTTTTGTCAAGGCGGATCCAGCGCCGGATGCCCCTTATGCCGCAAAAAGGCAGCAAAAAGTCCCATCCGCCTTTCGGACGGATGGGACAATGTGTCAGCCGCTTGTTTCCTTTACTCCTCGTAGGGATTGGCCGGCAGCTCCATGCCGCCCATAGCCATCAGCTCAGTGATCGGGACGAACTCCAACCCCAGCTCCTCGCGGTAATACTTCACCGCCTTGGGAACGACCTCGAGCGTATCAAAGCCATCCAGGTGGAAGAGGATAATGGTGCCGGGGGTGACGTCCTTGGTGACGCGCTTGTAGACCTTTTCGGCATTATAGGCGGTATCCCAGTCATGGGAGTCGATGGTCCACATGCAGACTTCCATGCCTTCCGCGCGGGCGGGAGCAGACACCGTCACGTCGAACTCGCCAAACGGCGGACGGAACAGGCGCGGCGTGACGCCCAGCTCTTCGCGGATGATCTCCGAGCCGTGGCGCACCTGGCGGAAGCGCTGATCCAGGCTGACCTGCAGCAGATGGGGATGGGACACGCTGTGACAGCCGATCTCGTGGCCTGCATCGCGGATCTTCTTGGCGGACTCGGTGTAATTGGTGACAAAGCCGCCGGTCATGAAGAAGGTAGCCTTGATGTTCAGTTCATCCAGGATGGCCAGCAGGGCATCGGTCTGGGACTCATCATATGCACAGTCGAAGGACAGGGACATGTACGGTTCGGTAGTGGGGACGGTCTGGACGACCTTCTTGTGGCGGTCGGTGACGGCCACATACGCCGTGTTCCGGCTGACCTGCGTATCCCCGCACCACACAGCCAGATCATGGCCGCCGATGTGGCTCTCGTCGATCATGATGCGATAGCTGTAGGTCGACCAGCCGGGTTTGAACTCCTTGGTGCCCCAGACGCGGCCGGTCTCATCGCGCAGCTCATAGGTCTTGGTGGTCTTGATGTTGCCGCCGCTCTTCACCTCGAGCTGCAGGTAGAATTCGTAGCCGATGGAGGCAACGTAATTGTTCATGGGGAACTGCACACGGGGGAGTTTCTCTTCCGCCGAGGCCCCCAGCGGGAGCAGCATGCACACAAGCAGCAGGACAGCAAGGATCTTCTTCATTGGTGATACCTCTTTCAGTTGATCATTTCATGAAATGGACACATGAGTTGCTTTCATTATACATGCCTAACGGCATCCATGGCAAGGGAACGGGTGATCTTTTGTTCGTTTTTTCGGGTGAAATGGGTCGAAGGCCCACGAAGCCTTCCCCTTGAGGGGAAGGTGGCCGTAAGGCCGGATGAGGTGGAAGTCCCACGCGGGGCTGTATGAATGTTCCGCCCCCTCAATCGCGTGATATGGGTCGAAGCCTCCGAAGTCCCCCCCACTCAGGTGCTGCCGAAGCCGCCTTGACGGGCAGCCTGTACATCTTCTTCCTCCGCGAGGCCGTGGGGCAGGAAGATCCCCTGGCAGAAGCGTTCGCCGCGCGCGATGGAAAAGGCGTGATCCCCCCGGTTGACGATGCGCACCAGGATATGCCCCTCGTTGGCCGCGCCGAAGTAATCGCTGTCGATCACGCCGACGGTGTTGGCCAGGCTCAGCTGATGTTTGAAGCCCAGACCGCTGCGGGGGAAGATCAGCAACACCCAGCCGGGCTGCATCTCGCAGCGGATGCCCGTCGGGATGGTCACAGCGTCGCCGGGGGACAGCGTCACATCCGCCGGGCAAACGAAGTCGTAGCCTGCACTGCCGACCGTGGCACGGCGCGGCAGGGGAATGGCCTCCACCGGCATAGCGTCCGCCGGAGCATCCGCGCCATACTGCGCCGCCGATACATGCTCAAAGCGCGCGATGGTCATGCGTGCGCCTCCTTCCAGGCGGTGTAGGCATCCGACAGGCGCGCCAGCTCCTCAAAGCCGAGCTTTTCGCCGCGGATGCGCTCATCCAGCCCGGCGGACTGCATCAGTGCCACCGCATCGGCGCGTTCCATGTGGAAGGCCGCGCACAGGCCGTTGGTCATGGTCTTGCGGCGTAGCGCGAAGCCTGCCTGCGCCACGCGGAAGAAATCCGCCTCACTGCGGACGCTGACCAGCGGCTTCTCCCGCCGGGGCAGCACGATGAAGGCACTGTCCACCTTGGGGACGGGCGTGAAGCAGGCCGCCGGGACATCCATGGCCAGATAGGGCTCGCAGAAATACTGGCAGCGCAGCGCCAGCGGCCCCCAGGCCTCCTCGCCGGGCTGAGCCATCACCTTGTCCGCCACTTCCTTCTGCACCATCAGCGCCATCTGTTTGATCTCCAGCGGACTTTCCAGCAGCATGGTCATCAGCGGCGTGGTGATGTAGTAGGGGATGTTCGCCACGACGGACAGGGGCTTGCGCAGCGGTGCAGTGATCTCTGGCAGATTGACCGTCATCACATCCCCGTGGACGAGGGTGAAGTTGTCACACTCCGCCATGAAGCCCTCCAAAAGGGGGATCAGCCGATCATCCAGCTCCACGGACATGACATGATGCGCCGCGCGACACAGGTGCTTGGTCATGCTGCCCGCGCCCGGGCCGACCTCCAGCACATCGTCCTCCTTGGTCACGCCGGCCGCCTCCACCAGAGAGGCCAGCAGATCCTCGTCATAGATAAAATTCTGCCCCAGTCCCTGCTTGTAGCGCAGCTGGCTGTCGCGGATACGTTCTTTGGTCTTGCTCATTTGGTTTTCTCCTTGCCTTTATTCAGCATACAGGTTCAGTGCCATGTCGATCTCGTCCTCATCCACCACGCCGGTATGGGTGAAGCCGCATTTCTCATACAGGCATTTCGCGGCCTCGTCCCCCTCGCAGTAGCACAATTCGACCCGGTCATACCGGCCATCCCGGCGCAGTGCATCCAGCACCAGCTGCATGGCTGCGTAGCCATAGCCCTTGCCCTGCCAGTGCTGGTCGATGAAGAACTGGCTGAGGATATAGCAGCTCTCGTCCGGCCAATCGTGATAGAGCAGCATGCCGATGGGCGTATCGTCCAGGGCAATGTACAGTGCCTGACTGCGCAGCTCGCGGTAGGCATACGCCCGGGCGAGGATGCTCCACTGGTCGGACACATCATGCCGCTGATCCTCCCGCACGGACAGGCGAATGCGCCAGTTGTCCGGATCAATGGGCTGCAGCGTCAGCTGGGACATACGATGCACCTCCTTTGGTGTTCAGCGCCATTATAGCACATTTTGCGCGCATTGCAAAGATAACAGGTGTCTTCGGGGGGACTTCGGGGACTTCGTCCCGTTTCACGCGCTCGAGCATGCATGTTTCCGCGCCGCATCCGGCACACAAAAAAGGACGTCCCTCGACGTCCCTGAAGAGCATGGTCAGTGGCGCAACCCCTTGGCGGCCGCTTCATCCAGGAGGAAGATCGCATCCGGGTGGGTGCGCAGGATGGACGCCGGGCATTTGGGGGACACTTCGCCCTCCACTGCGCGGCGGACGGCTTCCGCCTTGTCCTCGCCCGTGGCAATGAGCAGCACCTGGCGCGCATGCATGATGCTGCCGATGCCAAGCGTCACCGCGGCGCGCGGCACATCCGCCTCGGATTCAAAAAAGCGCTTGTTCGCATCGATGGTGGATGCGGTCAGCTCGATCTCGTGGCAGCCGAAGATGAAGGTATCGCCGGGCTCGTTGTAACCGATATGGCCGTTGCGGCCGATGCCCAGCAGCTGCAGATCGATGCCGCCCGCCGCCGCGATGGCTGCATCATAGGCCCGTGCCGCAGCAGCCAGATCCGCCGCGTTGCCATCGGGGATATGCACGTTTTCCGGGCGAATATTGACTTGGCTGAACAGATGATCCTGCATAAAGCGATGATAGGAGCACTCATGCAGGGGATCGATACCGACATATTCATCCAGATTGAAGCTCGTGACGCGGGAAAAGTCCAGCGCACCGGCACGGTACATGCCGATCAGTGCTTCATAGGTGGGCAGGGGCGTGGAACCGGTGGCCAGTCCCAGGACGCTCTCCGGCTTGTGCAGGATCTCCGCAGCGATGAGCGTCGCGGCTGCCTGCCCGACCTGGGTGGCATTGCGAAAAACGTGAATCTGCATATGTATTCTCCTTGTCGGTCGTGTCTCCAATAAAGCCTATTGTACAGTATAGCACAAAAGCGCCCGCTTTTCAACAATACAACAGGATACAATCAGAAACTTCTTCCGTCATTCTTCCTGCACGGCGAAGGGCGCAAAGCTGCTGCGGATGAATCCGCCGCGTCCGCCATGGCATCCGCTGCAGCAGGCCGGTGCGGTCTGCCCTGCTGCCATCTGTCCGCAGTGCAGGCAGACCCACGACACGCGTTCTGTATCGCACAGGAGCGTGCCGTCGCGCAGCATCTGTTCATACTGGCGGAAGCGCCGCTCGTGGGTGCGGTCAATGCGTGCCATCCGGCGGAAGGCCGCCGCGATGAGGCATTCACCGTCGGATCCTGCCATATCCGCCCATATGGGGTGCATGCACTGGATCGCGCGCTCCCGACGGGAGGCTTCCGCCAGACAGGCCAGCGGATCATCCGGCAGCGCAGGCGCTTCGCAGTCCGCAGCGGAGGGCATTTCGCCGCCCAGGCGGATCAGCAGCCCCTGCAGCACCTGCAGGTGTTCCGCTTCCTGCGCGGCAGTGAATTCCAGGGCGTGCGCGGCCACATGGAGGCCGCTTTCATCCATCCGTCGGGCTGCATCGAGGCAAAAGGCATACATGCCGTTTTTTTCGCGAGCCGCCCGGGTCAGGGCGAGGAGGCTCGCTTCAGCGGACGCGATCGGTGGTGTGAGCTGCAAGGTTGACATCAGGGGATCTTCTCCTTATAATATGAAAAGTAGCGTTTTCCCGGCCGCCATGGGCGAAAGATTTACAATGTGCATCCCTGCCGGGGGTTGAGATTGCGAAAAATCTACGCTATAATAAGGTATGCCCGATATACGGAAAATATGGGCTTCGCCGTGAAAATAATTTCCGGCGGACCTGTCTGAAGTAAAGGAGCAAGAGCTTTGAACGAGCTGTTTAACGATCATCAGCAGCCTGATGAGCAGGCCACGCGGATCATGGAGCCGGTCAGCGAACCGGCCAGGACCAGCCGTCGCCGCCGGACCGAGCGCTTCGCGGGGCTGATCGATGAAAACACCCCCGTGGATGCGGACGATGTGCAGACCCCCGAGGTGGCCGACGCACCGGCGGCATCCGCCGACCCCGATGCCGCACCGACCATGACGCAGACACGCGTGCAGGCGCCTTCCCAGGGCGTGCCTCGTCCGGCCGCGCTGGGCGGTCAGCCCGTGCGCAGGGACCGCGAGGAGCGCCGTGAACCCGCCCAGCCCCGTGTCCGCCGTCCGGTGGAGGCGGAAGGCTATGGCGCAGGCGTGCAGCAGCTTGGCACGCAAGCCCAGCCCCGTGTGCGCCGCCCTGCAGAAGCGGAGGACATGCCGCGCCGCGTCCGCACGCCGGAAACCCAGCGCGTCGCCTATGCCGCGGAGGAACCCGAAGAGGAGCACGGCAATCGCGGCCTGATCGCCGTTATCATCACGCTGCTGGTGCTGGCGGCGCTGATCCTGGGGCTGATCATGATCCCGGATGAGGATACCGGCTTCCTGGGCGATGTGAAACGCACCATCACCGCGCCGGTGAAGGCGCTCCTGGGCACAGATGAGGATGACCGCAAGGACGTCCCTGCCCGCGCTGACAGCTTCACCGCCACCATCTCCCAGGCGACTTCCCCCTACAAGGTCGTGTTCCATATGGTCACGTCCTCCGGGGTGACGTCCGTCCGCGTGACGGACGAAAGCGGCAGCGTCATCCCCACGGTGACCACGCTCTCCGCCCCCAACAGCGAGACCACCATCGTCTGGATGTTCGAAATGACCACCAGGGACGATTTCACCGGCACCCTTCAGGCGCAGATCCAGGATGGCGGCGCATGGGTCGATACCGGCCTGACCCAGACCCTCAGCCTGCAGGCCGCGTCCCCTGCGGTGATCACCAGCCTGCCCGTGTCGCCCATCGTTTCCGTCACCCAGACGCCCGCGCCGGTCACCACGCCGGATGCGCTTGCGGCGGATGACGAGGACGAGCCATCCGGCGAGGTCGATGCCGCATTGACGGGCATCACGGACGATCCCCTGGAGGAGGCCACCGCCACGCCGACCCTGGCCGCGACGGCGACGCCGACCCTGGTGCCCACCGCGACCCCGACCCTGGCGCCCACCGAGGCCCCCACCGCGACCCCCACCATCGAACCCACCGAGGCCCCCACGCCCACGCCCGCTCCTACCCCTGTCGCCACCCCCAAGCTGGAGGCCATGGCGGATGACTCAGCCGATCCGGCGCTGATCACCACCCAGACCATCCACAAGGACGGCAAGAAGGTCGCGAGCTTCGAGCGCGAAAAGCCCATCAACATGCCAGCCTCCGATGATTATCTGACCAAGCCCTTCGGCGTGACGACCTACCGCGGCAATGCCTTCCGCCAGAATGCCGCCGTCGGCACGGTGGACAGCCCCGAGAGCCTGTCCCTGCTGTGGACGGTGGAAGCGGACAGCGTTGCTGGCAGCAGCCGCACCTATTACGGCATCGGCTGGTCGGGTCAGCCTGCCATCATCCGCTGGCCGGCAGAGATCCGCAAGGGCATGAATGTGGATGCGGAACGCAAGGATCAGAAGAACCTGACCGAGGTGATCCTCGCCGGCCTGGACGGCAACATCTACTTCCTGGATCTGCTGGACGGCAGCGCCACCCGCAAGGCCATCGACTTCGGCTATCCCATGCGCTCCACGCCCTCCGTGCATCCGCTGAGCTACCCGATGATGACCGTCGGCCAGTATGCGCGCAAGATGAAGAGCGGCACGAGCAAGAACATCGGCCTGTATTACTTCAGCCTGATGGATCAGAAGCAGCTGCGGCTGATCGACGGTCTGGATCTGAAGTACAGCCGCACCTATGCGGATTCCCCCGTCGGCGCGTTCGACACCTCCGCGCTGATCGACCGCAACTCCGATACCCTGATCGCCATCGGCACCAACGGCCTGCTCTATACCGAGACGCTGAGCATGCGCGTCTACGGCAGCGCCGACGGCAGCGGCATCGTCTACGAATTCAACGATCCGGCCCAGTCCGTCACCCTGATGAGCCACACCAAGGGACAGAGCAGCTCCACCGTGGGTGTGGAATCCTCCCTGGCCATGTACGGCAGCTATGCCTACTACGCCGATCTGGACGGCATCCTGCGCTGTGTGGACACCACCACCATGACCACCGCGTGGGCGGTAGACACAGGTGACGCCGTCCGTGCAGCCATCGCGCTGGATCTGGAGGAAGGCGAGGACACCAACACCCTTTGGCTGTATACCGCCAACCTCGTCAATAACAACCGTACCAAGGGCAATGTAACCATCCGCCGCTTCAACGCCATGACCGGCGAGGAGGATTGGGCATTCGCCATCCACTGCGCACAGGGCAAGAAGAAGGATCTGACCTTCAACAAGATCGCCGTCCCCGGCGCGATGGCCTCCCCCGTGGTGGGCCAGAAAGGTCTGAGCGACCTGGTGTACTTCACCCTGTCCAGCGTCAGCGCCACCGGTGCGAAGGAGCTGAATGATTCCGCCGCCATGGCCGGTGTGCTCATCGCCCTGAACAAGGAGACCGGCAAGGTCGTCTGGCACAAGGAGATGGATGCCTACTGCTATTCCTCCCCTGTGGCGGTGTATGACGCCGATGGCAACGGCTGGATCATCCAGGCCTGCTCCAACGGCACGCTCTACCTGCTGGACGGTCTGACCGGCACGACGGTCAACACCCTGTCCGTCAACGGTGTCATCGAGGCGTCCCCCGCCGTGTATGGGGATACGCTCGTCATCGGCACCACCGGCAAGGACACCAGCTATATCTACGGCATCAAGATCAACTGACAAAACAGCCTCCCCATGCGTCATGCATCGGGAGGCTGTCAGTTTGTCAAAAAAGGCCGCTTGGTGCGGCCTTTTTTGACAAACTGAGAGTGGAGGCAGTAAACTGCCCCCACTCTAGAAGTAAACTTCAAGAGATTAGCACACGATGTGCATCATCCCCATCAACCGTAGGTACGGTCATACAGGTACGCCTTGCGGAACCAGCCGCCATTCGCCCACTCATCAATGCTCAGAGGATCCGGATTCTTGTTGGCATTGGGGCTGATCTCGGCCTCTGCTGCGGCGGTCTCCATCCGTCCCAGCGCCGCATCGGCGTATTTGCGCGCACGGGCATGCTTTGCGCCGGAGATGATGTACTTCGCTGCGTCATAGATCATGTCGAAGGCGCTTTCGCCCACCTCCGTCCAGGCGCTGCGGAACCAGCCGATGTCAAACGTGCCGTTCTGCAATTCCTCCACCGCAAGGGGCGTGAAGCGGGCGATGCGTGCCGCGCGGATGCCGTCGCATTCCTCGTTCATGCGGGCGATGAAATAATACGCCGCCGAGCGGAAACCGGGCAGGGCGATGGCATCCTCCACCAGTTCGATCCATTCCGGGCTGTACAGGGCGGCCTCGATCAGCCGCTTGTCGCTGATCTTGTACTGCCTGACCAGCGCGCGCAGGCCATCCGCGGTGTCCTCCGGGGCCGGAACGCATACGCTAAGCATGCGGCAGAGGCTCTCCGTGCGCCCGTTGGCGTCCGAAAGATAGAAGGTGCCGCGGGCGAATTTGTCCTTGCCCAGCGCCGAGAGGATCGCAATGAAATTCTTCGCACCCCCAATGCGCTGCAGCCCCGGCACAAAGGCGGAATACGCCGTGGCGGTGTCGCCGCGGGTGATCTCAACCTCGATGATCCGGCGCAGCAGGGGCGCCCAGATGTCTGCGGCATATTTCAACCGGGCGGCATCCTCATCGGTTTCCGGCTTGCTCTTGCCAAGGTAGCGGTTCAGGCAGTCCTCCCGGAAGCGCGTGCCGCCGTAGTAGTTATACGCATAGCGGCTGGTGAACTGCTGTCCGCCGTCCGCCAGGGCGCCGAAGATGCGGCTGGCATCCCGTGGGAAGCCGTCGGTCATCAGCCATGCATAGAGGCCCTCGCGGGAGATCAGACCATGATAGCCGGCGTGCAGCAGGTGATACAGGTCGGGAAGGATGCCGCTGCGCAAGCTCCACTCGATGCAGCTGCGGTAGGTGGTCACGCCCGCATACCCGTTGCCGGAGAACATCACGGTGCCGTCCTCGCGCTGCACCATGTGGCTGCTGTGCTTCTGCCAGGCCTGCCGGAAGCGCCTGGCCAGCAGCATCCCGGCAGGGAAGTTGGTGCGCAGATGCGCTTCATCCCGGTGATCCAGTTTGATCAGCAGCGCACTGAGCCGCGTGTCATTGAGCAGGGGCGAAAGGGGGATGCCGAAAAGCCCCTTCATTTCACACCAGAGCTGCTCATCCGGCACGCACTGCGCCAGCCAGCGCAAAAGCGCAGAGGCCAGCAGTTTGCGATCCTCCGCAGGGACATGTTCCTCCATCAGATGCGCGATGATCTGGCGCATATGTACCAGCGTTCCAGCCTGCTGCGGCAGCTTGCCCTGCTGACACGCCTTGCCAAAGGCGGCCTTGATCACGCGCGCCGCACCATTGTCCGCCCCTGCGCACAGCAGGATGTGCAGGCGCATCAGGCGCTCCGGGGCCTGCACCTGTTCGGCATACCAGGCGTCCCAGCTTTCCTGCAGCACGATGCGCCCCTGCTCGACCGGCAGCATCATCAGATTGCACAGCAGTGCGTCCTCACCGTTGCTGTCCTTCACCAGATCCTCCGCGTGCCGGGCATAGCAAGCCTGCAGGCTGTCCAGATCTGCCTGCACCGGGGATAATTTATCCCCCTTGTGCTGAAGGATCCGCTCCACAAAGCCCTTTTTCCGCCCGTCCAGCATGTCCGCCACTTCGGACGCGGGGAAATAGCGCATATAGGTCTGCAGCGCCTGCACCGACAGCGGCGTATCCTCGATAACGGGCTGATACACATCCGCCTCGGTGAACAGCGCCTCCTCCGTCCGGGCGGAAGTGCCGAATTTCGCCAGCAGGCTGTCCAGCAGCGTCTTTTCCTTGGCGTTGGGCTGGTCATAGCCCGTCACTAGGGGGATGCAGCGGTCGATGAGGGCCTTGCGCGTGCCTTCATCCGCCAGCTGCTTGATGATGTCCAGCGCGGCCATGCGGCGCTCTTCGGATCTGGCATCGCCCAGCAGTCGGCTGATCGTGCCAAAGAGCGCATCATCCGCCTGACGCATCAGCCAGCAAAAGCGATCGCCGTTCGCGATCCGCGCGTGATCGCCCGCATCACCGATGCCATTCCGGGGCTTTCGCAGGCCGCCCTGCAAGCCCCGACAGCCGTCCGGTACGGCAGCCATGCGCTGTATGAGGTCATCCTGCCGCCCGGCGCAAGCCTGAAACCGCATGTGCGCGCCGGTCAGGATCTGTTCTACGGCGCAGGGAAAACCGCTGACGGCAAAAGCGTCTTTCCCGACTTCCGCAAGCTCAGCAGCGCCCATGAAACGGCACAGATCGCAGCGGCCGCGATGAATGCTGCATCGATCGTTGTCGGACAGTACTACATGTCGCTGATCGATGGTGAGCTGAAGGCGATCCGGGGCGTCCTGCAGGAGCTGCTGGATCTCCAGCTGGATGAATACCGGGGCGCCATCCAGGCGCTGATCGATCAGGTCAACAAAATGACCGATCATCAGGCGGAGGTGCTCCTGAATGACGAGCTGCGCGGCAGGGTGCTTTCCGCCCTGGATGCCTGCGAACGCGACTGCGCCCGCCAGCATGAGCAGCGTCCGATCGGCGAAAGCACCGCGCTGCTGCTGCGGACGCAGATGCATCCGCCTGCCGACCGGCTTACCGCATTCGAATCGAAGTTTGAGCAAAGCTCACGCCTGCTTTTTGACGGCGAGACCCTCTACTATCTGAACGACTAAGCGCAAAGGAGTCCTTGTGATGCTAGCCTACACCTATGTTTCCCGTGGACATTTCGCCCTTCAGGACAAGCCCCGTCCCACCCTGCAGAACGACCGCGATGCCATCGTCCGCGTGACGCTGGCGAGCATCTGCTCCAGCGACCTGCATATCAAGCACGGCTCGGTGCCGCGCGCCGTCCCCGGCATCACTGTCGGGCATGAAATGGTCGGCATCGTCGAGGAAGTCGGCGCGGCCGTCACCACCGTGAAACCCGGCGACCGCGTGACCGTCAACGTGGAGACCTTCTGCGGCGAATGCTTCTTCTGCCAGAACGGCTGGGTGAACAACTGCACCGACCCTCACGGCGGATGGGCGCTGGGCTGCCGCATCGACGGCGGACAGGCCGAGTACGTCCGCGTGCCGTATGCCGATCAGGGGCTGGACAAGATCCCGGATGACGTCACCGATGAGCAGGCGCTGCTGGTGGGTGACGTGCTCGCCACGGGCTACTGGGCCGCGCAGATCTCCGAGATCAAGCCGCGCGACACTGTGCTGATCATCGGCGCAGGCCCGACCGGCCTGTGTACGCTGCAATGCGTGCAACTGATGCAGCCCAAGCGCATCATCGTCTGCGACATCGATGAAAGCCGCCTGGCATTCGTCAATGCCCATCAACCGGATGTGCTGACCACCACGCCGGATGGTCTGGCGGATTTCGTCCGTGCGCATTCAGATCACGGCGGTGCGGATGTGGTGCTGGAGGTCGCTGGCAGCGCGCAGACCTTCCGCATGGCGTGGGAATGCGCCCGTCCCAATGCCATCGTGACCGTGGTGGCGCTCTATGACGGCCCGCAGGAGCTTCCGCTGCCGGATATGTACGGCAAGAACCTGATCTTCAAGACCGGCGGTGTGGATGGCTGCAACTGCAAGGAGACCCTTGCCCTCATCGCCGCCGGAAAGCTCGACACCACGCCGCTGATCACCCACACCTACGCCCTGAAGGACATCGACGCCGCCTATGACCTGTTTGAAAACCGCCAGGATGGGGTGATCAAGGTGGCGGTTCGCCCTGAGCAACAGCATTAAGCCGGTTAGCCATACATGCAATTCCCCCAACCCACCTCGGCTTTCTCGCTGATGAGAAGAGCCAGTTTCTCTCAAACATTACTACAAGCCTGCCATGGCGTTCCCGAAACATCGAGAGCGGATAGGTGAGGCGACTGCAGCGAAACCCCGCAAAGAAGCCGGTGCGGCGAATATTCAGGGGATTGCTTCCGCATTCCTATCCAACTATGCAAGAGAAGACAACTATGCAAGAACATTCCATTCAAAGCAAACCCTGTATCCCGAGCCGCCAAACATATGCAGCCGCCTTTACTACGAAGTTACAGATTCAACGGGGGTCTGGGGGAAAGCCGTTCTTTAGCTTCCCCCAGCAGCTTTCCGCCGCCTAAACGAGACGGAACCTCCGCGCGAAGCGGCCTTAAACGAAACACGCGGAAACTGTTTGAGCATTTCGCCTACTTAATCGAATAAAAGAGGCGTGGCCTCCACCGCTTGAACAGAACGAAGTTCCCCACGCTTGCCTCCCCACCTCATCCACCTTCCTCCAAGGGGAAGGCTTTGGGTGCAGGCATGTGACCATACAAAAAGCAGCTCCCTTCCTAATGGCAAAAGGAAGGGAGCTGCTGCAATTTGATCCGATGGGGTTTACTGCACCTCGTATACGCCGACCTGTTCGGAATAGCCCACGCCCATAACCTCGCAGGTGGGGCGGGAGTTGGTCTTGCCGCCGTCATAGGAGCCGATCTTGTTGAGCTGCTTGCCCATGAAGACGATCACCGCGGTCTGGCCGCCATCCAGGTTGATGGCGTTCTGGCAGCCCTTGGCGCGCATGAGCTTGGCCAGCTCCTTCATCGTGATGCCCTGGGAGCGGGTCTTTTCCATGCGGCCCTCCACCATGATGTAGACATAGTGGCCAGGCTCGACCATGCCCAATGCGCAGCGGGGATTCTTCGTCTCGTTCGCGTCATAGGCCTGCTGGGAAAGCTTGCCGTCCTTCATCAGATACGGGCCGAAGGAGTACACGTCATACGCACCTCTGGCCAGCAGCTCCTGCGCGGTGATCTCGTGGCTGCGCCAGACCTCCAGGCTGCCGTCCTGCATGAAGGCCACCATATCCAGGTTGGGCATGTAGTTGGGGTTGGTCGCCTTGGATTCGGGATAGGGATCGTCATAGAGCAGTTCGCCATTGCGGATGACGACGCCCGTGTTGCGCCCGGAGGCATTCACGTCCACGCGGTAGGTGAAATAGTCAGTGTTGGTGGCGAAGACCACCTTGTTCTTCGTGGCGGTCTCGGCCGCGTCCTTGCGGACCTTGGTGCGCTTGGCGTCGTCGTTCCAGATGGCGCGGAGCATCTCGCCCTGCTCCACATCCGTCCAGATCTCCGCCTCGAACCACGTCAGCGGCTGGGTCGCGTCGAACTTCCGCTCGATGATGATCTTGCAGGTCTGGTTGATGAAGATCCACAGGCCCTCATCCTCGGAGGAATAGATGAACTCGCCCTCATCCAGGAAGCCGCGCTCATTCGTTTCAGGCAGCAGGCTGTAGTAGGCAGGCAGCGCCTCGACGACCTCCTCCTCGACCACGGGCTTGCCGCTCAGGTCGATGTTCTCCAGGAAGTCGTTTTTCGCCACGTCCTCGCCCACGGTGGAATGCACCAGGCCGAAGAGCTCATTGTCATACTCCTTGCCGGTGGTCAGCACGCTCTGGCCGGAGGTCTCCTGGGTCTTGTGGAACAGCTCGAAGGCGCTGTCCGCCAGCTCCAGGCCGGTCGCGCCGCCCAAGCTGGCCAGGGGGACATTCCAGTCGAACTTGATCTGGTTTTCCGGCCAGAGGTGACGGTAGAGCTTCTTGACCTCCCAGGTGCCATATGCGACGGTGGAATCGGTGAACTCATCCTCATTGGCGGCCAGGGCGACGGCGTTGTACGCCGCGTCGGACACCATCATATGCATGCTGTGGCCGTATTCGCCATTGATGTCATGGGTGACGACGACCTCGGGCTGATACTTGCGGTACAATTCGACGAACCATTCGTTGACCAGCTTCTTGCCCTTGGCAACGGAGCCATTGCCCGCATAGGAGTAGGACTTGTCCATCACCTTGTACATCTTGTCGCTGAAGGAGCCGATGACGGGGTAATTCCGCACACCCATATACCACAGGCCATTGAGCAGCTCGGAGGAGCGGGTGCCGTTGGACTTGGTCAGGTACGCCACGACGACGTCGCGCTTCATCTCCACCGCGTAGGTCGGGATCGCGCCGCCAAAGAAGATCACTTCATCATCCGGGTGGGTGGAGATGAACATGATGTCCGCCTTTTCGCAGGTGGGCTGCCAGTCCTGCACCCAGTCAGGCTTGTCACCCACGCCCAGGACGAAGAACTCGTTCAGATACAGCTCATACTGCTTGCCGGTGGTCACCTGCATGCGGACATAGCGCGCAGGGGTCTCCAGCGGCACCCAGGCATGGAGGTACTGCGGGCCTTCCGCCGCAGTGGTCCACTTCTTGCCGTCCTCGGACACCTGGATCTCATAGCTTGCAGGCAGGTTGCCGAAGCAGATATACACGCCGCCGATGAGGGTATCCTTGTCCGGCGAAGTGACCTGGATAAAGGGATCCTTGGTCTTGTTCGCCTTCCAGTAGGAGGTGTACTTCTTGTCGGTCATCTGCGTGTATTTGAACTTGCTGGTGGTGGCCTTGAACGTGCAGCTGTCGGTGATGTCGGTAGCCTCAGCAGCCAGGGCAACATTCGCCGCGCAGAGCATCATCAGCGCCACGAGCAGGGCGGTGAACCATTTTTTCATCGTTGCGTCCGATCCTTTCTTTGTTTATGATCCTGCATCTTTTTTGCATTCGAACATACATATTTCAAGATAACACATCGGCGGTGGAATGTCAATCAGCGCCGCGGCTGCATGGCAGAGATTTTACACCGCCGTCACACTTCGCAGGGGCGATTTGTCCGCCCGGGTATATGGAAAGACGTCCTCAGGTCAGCGTGGCAGGGAAAACTTGCGTTCGTTCGTTAAATGTAGTAAAATATACTCGGAGGTATTTGCCATGAAGCAACGACTTCTTTCGCTGATCCTGATCCTGATCCTGGGGACGTCCGCCGCCCTTGCGGAAGACACTGCCACCGTCACCGATGTGGCGCTGGATCTGCTGGGCAGCAGCATCCATTATCCCCAGCTGACCGGCCTGGACGATGCGGACATGCAGTCCGCCGTGAACGCCGCCATCATGGAGGCCGGCGCCATCAACGAGCGGCTCACCCGTATGGCCGCGCTGGCCAATGCGCCCGTCAAGCTGAACGTCCGCTATGCCTGCACGCTGGCAGGGGAGGTGTTCTCCTGCGCCATTTTGGCGGACGGCGCGGTGGAGACCAGCCGTTCCACCCAGGTGTGGAGCGCGCTGAATGTGGACCTTCGCACAGGGCAGGAGATCACCTTCGCCGATCTGTTCACCGATGCGGATGCCGCCGCAGAGGCCATCGCCGCCTATCTGGATGAGCAGGTCGCGCCGGAATTATCCGCCCATCTGGCCGCCGGCACCCTGACGCCCGTCTCTGCGACCTTCTCCCTGTCCCCCACCGGGCTGACGCTGTATTATGACATCAACGATTTCCGCACGCTGAGCGACCGCGCAGGCACCGTGACCCTCCTTTGGACGGAATTGCAACCCTTCCTGCGCCTGGACGCGGAGGACGTGCTGACCGTCCTCGGCGCATCGGCCCATCTGGCGCTGGACGAAACGTCCGCCGCACGCATGGCAGATGCGCTCGCAGACGGTGCGCTGCCCGGCATCCCGGCGGCCATCGATCAGCCCATGCAGGCGCTCATCGACCGCTATGCCCTGCTCAACGATCCCGATATCTACGAGGGCGGACGCATGATCGCCCTGGAGGACGGCGCCTTCCGCCAGGTATGGCTGCTGACCGATGCCCTGACCGAGCATTTCGACCAGAGCGTGGTGCAGGGGATCCGCGCCGACCGGCTGAACTTCTTCGGCCTGTGTACCGGCGAAACCACCCTCGACGCCTGGCGCGCCGCCCTGGGCGAACCGGAAACCACCCTCCGCGTGGACGAAAGCCGCGCCGACAGCTGGCGCATCGTCCCCGGGACGAGCGATTATTACCGTCTGGGCGGCTATCGCCTGCGCCTGCACGCGGACGAAGCGGGCGTACTGCGGACGGTATTCCTCACAAGATAATTCTGCATTTCCTCCATATTCAGATATTTGGAGGAGAGAAACATCAATGATTCCGAAATCTGGAGGTAAGCATGACTCAGAAAACAAATCAAAAACGAAAGCGAGCGCCAGCCTATTCGGCGGACACGATGGTCGTCTGCCTGATCATGGGGCTGCTGCTCATCGCGCTGGGCGTGCTGATCTTCCTGGCAGACGCATTGGGCATGGCAGGTGAGATCTTCGATGGTCTCCGCACCTTCAGCCGGGGCATGTGCGGCGCGATGGCCGTCGTGCTGCCCATCATCCCGGCCTGGGGCGGCATCCTGCTGATGATCTCCACCCAGCGCAAGCCCCCCATGCGCGCCTTTCTCCTGGGCTGCCTGATGTTCTTCTTCATCTGTTCCGCCGCGACCCTGCTGACCTTCGTCGGCAGCGCCTCGCTGCTGGATTACGCCCAGTCCATCATCGCGCAGACCGCCGCGGCGGATTCCATGCCGGCCTACATGACCCGCCTGTTCGACCTGGGCGCCCGATACAGCATCGGCGGCGGACTCATCGGCACACTCCTGGCCTGGCCGCTGTGGAAGGGCATCGGCAATGTCCCCGGCGCCATCCTCGTCATCCTCGCCACCGTCATCACCTTCCTCTTCCTGATCCGGCTGGATGTGCGCGGCATCATCGCCAAGGGCAAGAGCCGCCAGGAGGATCGCCGCGCCCGTCAGGCCGCCGAGGAAGCGGCCCAGCGCCAGCAGGAGCTTGCCTGGCAGCAGGAGCAGATGCGCATCCGCCAGGAACAGGCCCGCATGCAGGAGCAGATGCGTCAGCAGCGCATCCAGCAGCAGCTGCAGGCCCAGCAGCTCCAGACCCAGCAGCAGCCCCCCGCCTGGGCCAATCAGCCGATCCAGCCCGGCTTTGACGACATGAACGCCGCCCCGGCAGCGCCCATCGTCCGCCAGGTGCAGACGCGCGGCAAGTCCAAGACGCCGCCCCACGGCTTCCAGCCCACCCCCGAGGAACTCGGTCAGGCGGACGAGATGCTCCAGCCCATGCCCGATCCCGCCCGCAAGAAGCGCGGCGGCATTTTCAGCCGCGATAAGGGTGACGACGCCGTTGCGATCCCCCGCAAGCGCACGCTTTTCGACCGCAAGGACGATTCCACCGCGCCGACGCCCGCTGCGCAGCCGCCTCAGGACATGCCGCCTGTGCCGCAGTCAACGAGCCGTGTCCGGCCGACCGCACAGACCGCCCGCACCGCGAGGGTCGAGCCAGTCGCGCCGATGCCCGAACCCACACCTGCCGCACACGCCGCACCGGTGTATGCCGCTGAACCGGATGAAACGCCCGCGCCGCGCCGCCGTTCTCCCTTCCAGCGCCCCGAACCCGACAACGAAATGGACGAGCCGGACTTCACCTACACAGAGGAGCCGCAGATCTTCACCCCCGCACAGCAAGCCCCTGCACAGCCTGCAAAGCCGATCCAACCCGCACCGCCGGAGGACGTGGACACGGGCTTCGCGGCGGAGGCCGAAACCAAGCCTGCGAACGAGAACAGCTTCCTGGCACGCCTGCGTGCCGCGAAAAAGGCTGCAGGCCTGGAAGTCCCGGAGGACGAACCGCAGCCGGAACGCGACCAGCGCCCCGAAGCCGACCGCAACGCAGGGGCCCCGCCGCGCCCGGCGGCGCGGAGCTTCGCCGGGCAGGCCCAATCCGCCGAGCCGGATTGGGCGGACATCCCCCCGTGGAAGGATGTCCCGGCGCGGCCCTCGGCACCCATGCAGCCCGTGGTGACGTCGAAGAAACCCGAAGGCAGCTACGAGCCGGAACTCAACCTGAAGCCGCGGCGTTCGGGCAGCGATGCCCCCGCGCCGATGTTCGAGGAAAAGGTCGAGGTGCCTTACGTCTTCCCGACGATGGATCTGCTCAAGACGCCCGAACCGCAGGCCGGGATCAGCCCAGAGGAGGACGCCGTCCGCGCACGCCGGCTGGAAAACACGCTCCAGTCCTTCCGCGTCCCTGCGAAGGTGCGCCACATCACCCACGGCCCTGCCATCAGCCGCTTTGAGCTGGAATTGGCCGCCGGCATCAAGGTGTCGAAGGTCACCGACCTGAACAAGAACATCGCCATGAACATGGAGGTCAAGTCGGTCCGCATCGAGGCACCCATCCCGGGCAAATCCCTGGTGGGTGTGGAGGTACCGAACAAGCAGCGCGCCACCGTCACCCTGCGGGAGGTGCTGGAGTCCGAGCCGATGCGCAAGGCCACCAAGCCCCTCGTCGTCGCCCTGGGCAAGGACATCGCCGGTACTCCCATCGTCTGCGACCTGGCCAAAATGCCCCATCTGCTCATCGCTGGTGCCACCGGTTCGGGTAAGTCCGTGTGCATCAACACCATCATCAACTCCCTGCTCTACCGCTGCACGCCCAAGGAGGTCCGCCTGATCCTGGTGGACCCCAAGGTGGTGGAGCTGCAATGTTACAACGGCATCCCCCATCTGCTGATCCCCGTGGTCAGCGATCCCCACAAGGCCTCCGGCGCATTGGCCTGGGCTGTGGGCGAAATGATGGATCGCTACAAGCGCTTCCAGGAGGCAGGCGTGCGCGCCATCGACGGCTATAACGAGCAGGCCAGCGAGGATGACAAGATGCCCCGCATCGTCATCGTCATCGACGAGCTGGCTGACCTGATGATGACCTGCAAAAAGGACGTCGAGGAACGCATCTGCCGCCTCGCTCAGTTGGCCCGCGCCGCCGGCATCCACCTGATTGTCGCCACCCAGCGCCCCTCGGTGGACGTCATTACCGGCCTGATCAAGGCCAACATCCCCAGCCGCATCGCCTTCAAGGTGTCCTCCAACGTGGACAGCCGCACCATCCTGGATCGCATCGGCGCAGAGCAGCTCCTGGGCTACGGCGATATGCTCTATGCCCCCACGGGCGAATTCACCCCCATCCGCGTGCAGGGCTGCTTCCTGTCCGACCCGGAGGTGAACCGCATCACCGACTTCATCCGCGAGAATTGCCCTGCGGATTATGATCCTTCCGTGCTGGAGGAGCTGGATCGCCTCCAGGCGGAAGCCGACCAGAACAGCGGCGCCGCCATGCCGGAGGTGACCTCCGCCGATGACTATGTGGGCAGCGACGAGAGCCTGCTCGCCCAATGCATCGAGATGGCCGTGAATGACGGCCAGGTGTCCACCTCGCTGATCCAGCGCCGCCTGCGCCTGGGCTATGCCCGTGCGGGCCGTCTGGTGGATGAGATGCAGGCACGCGGCATCGTCGGCCCCAAGGACGGCGCAAAGCCCCGCATGTGCCTGATCTCCCGCGAGGAGTACGAGGCCATGAAGGCCGCCGGCGAATTGGATCAGCTTTGACCGATGCTTCCCCATGCAAAGCCGAACGCAGTGAGAGGTGTTTGAATGTCAAACATGCTTGACTATCTGGCCTGGCGGGGCGATCTGCCGCTGGCCTTCAGCCCGCCGAACGATGTGGACAGCCTGATTTTCGCGGTGCTGAGCTACCTTGACTTTCCTGCGGAGCCGACGCTCCTGCGCGACCTGAGCACCCCGGAGCTCCCGGCGGCTGCCTGGCGGCGTCCCACCTTCCTGGAGGACAGCAACACCCTGCTCAAGCGCGCCGCCGCCACCGAGCGCTTCGCAGGCGTCGGCATCCGCCGCGCTGCCGCCGTCACCGATCCCGACCGGGATATGCAGTTCGCCGCCGTCACCTTCGCGCTGCCCGACGGCACGCATTATGTGGCCTTGCGCGGCACGGACAGCTCCCTCGCGGGCTGGCATGAGGATTTCAACATGGCGTTTGAAAGCCCCGTCCCTGCCCAATCCGCCGCCGTGGCCTACCTGAACGCCATTGCCGCAGAAACGGACGGCCCCCTCCTTCTGGGCGGACACAGCAAGGGCGGCAACCTGGCCGTCTACGCTGCGGCCCATGCGGATGAGGCCACGCAGGCGCGCATCCATGCCGTGTATTCCTTCGACGGCCCCGGTCTGGACGACGCTACCATGGCCTCCGAGGGCTATGCGCGCATCGCCCGGCGCATCCGCTCCTTCATCCCCCAGCAATCCGTGGTCGGCCTGCTCATGTCCTACCACCCGGAATACACCGTCGTCCGCTCCGATGGCGTGGGCCTGATGCAGCACAACGGCTTCACCTGGCAGGTGCTTGGCACGGGCTTCGTCACCGTGACGGAGCTGGATGTGTCCAGCCAGGTGGTGGACAGCACCGTGCATGCCTGGCTCTCGCGCGTCAGCCCGGAGCAGCGCCGGCGCTTCGTATCGACCATCTTCGGCGTGCTGGAGGCCACGGGCGCCAACACCACCAGGGAGCTGCTCCAGCGTGCGCCAGAGTTCCTCCCTGCCATCCACAAGACCCTTCAGGGCGTGGATCGCGAAACCACGCGGATGATCTTCTCCCTCTGGGGACAGTTCGTGCAGATCGGCGCGTCGAACATCCTCGACCTGCTCCGCCAGCGCCTCCTCCCCGAAACCAATGAAACACTGCAAGGAGAAACAAGCCATGACGAATGAAACGACGAATGAATTGACCCTCGAACTCAAGCAGGAGATCGCGACCGTGCTGGACGCGGCTGTGGAAGCCCTGCAGGCAGCAGGTGACATCGCACCGGGCGGCCTGATCGTGTTGGGCTGCTCGACCAGCGAGGTGGCAGGCGCGCGCATCGGCAAGGGCAGCGTGCCGGAACTGGGCAGCGTGATCGCTGAGGCAATGCTGAATGCCTGCCATAAGCGCGGTCTGGACGCGGCCTTCCAGTGCTGTGAGCACCTGAACCGCGCCGTGGTGATGGAGCAGCGCGTGCTGAACGAGCGCCGCCTGACGCAGGTGAAGGCCATTCCCCAGCCCAAGGCAGGCGGAAGCGTCCCTGCGGCGGCCTGGAAGCTGCTGGAGAATCCTGCGCTGGCCATGGCTGTTCAGGCGGAAGCCGCCATCGACATCGGCGACACCCTGGTGGGCATGCACATCCGCCCCGTGGCCGTTCCCCTGCGCATCGAGACCGGTCATGTCGGCCATGCCAATCTGGTGCTGGCCTACAGCCGCCTGCCCTACATCGGCGGCAGCAGAGCGGTGTACGAATAATAGAAAAATGAGGAATGCAAGGTTCCTCCTGGAGGGCATATGAAGAATCAGCGAATTTGGGCATCCATCGGCCTTGTGCTCATCCTGGCCAGCATCATTTGCATGCTGGTGGGCCTGTTCGCGGGCACTGCAACGGCACTGCTGATGCAGATCAGCCTGGCGGGTTTCGTAGGCGCAGCGGGGATCCTGCTGGCCCTGAGCATCATCCGCAAGAAGGCGAAGGACGACGCGGAGAACAACAAAAAAAGAAGCTGAATGAGGGATTGTGAATTTCTCATTCGCTGAATAAGAAAGAGGGAGCACATCGCAGTGATGTGCTCCCTCGCTTTTGTTATTTGGTTGAAACGGGGCGAAGCTGTGTGCATGTTCAGCCCACCCGATCGCGCAAAACGGGTCGAAGACCCCCTTACTTGGCGTACTCCATGGAGCGCGTTTCGCGGATGACGTTGACGCGGATCTGACCGGGGTACTCCATTTCCTTCTCGATGCGCTTGGCGATCTCCTTCGCCAGCACCTTCGTGCCCTCGTCGGTCACATCGTCGGGCTTGACCATGATGCGCACCTCGCGGCCGGACTGGATGGCGTAGCACTTCTCCACGCCGGGGAAGGACATCGAGATCTCCTCGAGCTTGGTCAGGCGCTTGATGTAGTTTTCGAGGGACTCACGGCGCGCACCGGGACGCGCGGCACTGATGGCGTCCGCCGCCTGCACCAGCACGGCCTCCACCGTCTGGGGCTCCACATCGTTGTGGTGCGCCAGGATGGCGTGGATGACGTCGTTGCTCTCGTGATACTTGCGGGCCAGCTCGCCACCCAGGGTGACGTGGGTGCCTTCCGCTTCGTGGTCAACAGCCTTGCCGATGTCGTGAAGCAGACCGGCGCGCTTGGCCAGCTGGACATCCGCGCCCAGCTCAGCGGCCATCAGGCCGGCCAGGTGGCTGACCTCGATGGAGTGCTTCAGCACATTCTGGCCGTAGGACGTGCGGTACTTCAGGCGGCCCAGGAGCTTGACCAGCTCATGGTGGATGCCGTGCTGATTGGTCTCGAACACGGCGGATTCGCCAGCCTCACGGATCTGGTTTTCGACTTCCTTGCGGGCCTTCTCAACCGTTTCCTCGATGCGGGCGGGGTGGATGCGGCCGTCGTTGATGAGCTTCTCCACAGCCAGGCGGGCAATCTCACGGCGGACGGGGTCAAAGGCGGACACGATGACGGCTTCGGGGGTGTCGTCGATGATGAGGTCGACGCCGGTGGCCGTCTCCAGGGCGCGGATGTTGCGGCCCTCACGGCCAATGATGCGGCCCTTCATGTCGTCATTGGGCAGCGCGATGACGCTGACGGTGCTCTCCGCCACATGATCGGCGGCGCACTTCTGGATGGCCAGGGCGATGATGTTGCGGGCCTTCTTCTCGGCCTCTTCCTTGGCACGGGCCTCGATGTCACGCACCTGCGCGGCGGCATCATGGAAGGCTTCCTTCTGCACGCGCTCGATGATGATCTGCTTGGCCTCGTCCTGGGTCATGGCGGCGATGCGCTCCAGCTCGGTGGTCTGCTTGGCATGGAAGGCTTCCGCCTCCTCCTGCAGCCGGTCGATCTCCTCGCTCTTGCGGTCCAGGCTGTCGCTGCGCTTCTTCAGGTCGTTCTCGCGGCCGTCCAGGCTGTCGCTGCGCTTGTCCAGGCTCGCTTCGCGCTGCAGCAGGCGGTTCTCGCTCCGCTGCACTTCCACGCGGCGGTCACGCATTTCGCGGTCGTTTTCGGCCTTTTCGGCATCCATGGCGGCACGCGCCTTCAGGATCTCCTCCTTGGCCTCCAGCACCTTTTCCTTCTTGTAGTCCTCTGCCTTGCGGACCGCGTCGTCATACAGGCGGCGCGCCGTTTCTTCGCTGCGGTTGATCTTCTTTTCCACCATGTCCTTACGGTACATGTAGCCAAAGCCGACGCCGCCCGCGCAGAACGCAAGGATCAGCAGGATCCAGATGATTGGACTCACTTGTTTTCCCCTCCTTACATGTTTTTTTAATGTACAAGATACAGGTGAATAGTTGAACCCGGCCAGGGGATACAAAAAGCCGTCCGAAAAGAGGAAAAGACCTCTTTCGCACGGCTGATCTGCTGAATCGACACAACCGCCAGGCATACTTCGCCCCATGAAAACCTCCGCAGGGCATAATACGACCATGGACAGGTATGAATACCAGAATTTCGTTGGCGAAGGAGCATCCGCCGGGCCGGGGGGAACGCACTGTCCGCCCGGGCGCAGGGATCTTCGCGCTTCACAAAAACCACAGGCGGCGGAATCATAACGTTTCCGCGCCAGGAGAGCCGCAGAGGCCCTTCATCATGCGCCTTTTGATGCAGCCGACCGTCCGCCTGACAGAACAGGGGACAGCCGCCGAAAATGAGACGTGCAGCGGATCCGGGGATCATGCACGGAACAGGTAAACATGAGCTATATCGAAAACAGCACGGAAGGATGAACCTTCCCCAGCCGATCATATCCTATTGTACGTCAAAGCAAAACATCTGTCAAGGGGTGAGTTCAATCCGCTCGCCGTCCTGACGGATCAGGCCTCCAGGCGGAGGCACTCTGCAGCCTGCGCGAGGAATTCGGAATTGGTCGGGCGATCCCCCACGGGGGACGCCAGCCGCCCCAGCGCAGCGCGGTATCCTGCCCCACCGGAGCGGTCAAATGCCTGCACGATGGCACTGCGGATGGCCCGCTCCACCCCGCGGACGGTGGTGTGATGCCTGTCCGCGATGCGCGGATAGAGGCATCGGGTGATCGTCCGCCCCAGCGCCGGTTCCTCCAGGAGGAGGAGCAATCCCGTGCGCAGATAGGCGCAGCCCAGCAGATTCGCCGGGATGCCCACATCCGACAGCAGACGGCTGACACGCAGGGCAGGATCCGCCTGGGGTCTACGCGGGCCGGAGGGGGAAAAGCGTCCCACCACGCGGCAGGGATACGCACCGGGCGTGTCCGCCGCGGACGCATTCACCGCCACCAGCAGCAGCGTATCCGCCCCTTCCTGATTTTGAAGCAGCCAGGTCAATCCATCCACCGTGATGTCCTCCGATCCTCTTTGTTAACCATATTCTACCACGTTGCAAGCCGCAGAAAAAGTGAAAAGACTGTCTGAAATGCGCAATGTTTGTCGAAAAATATCGGTGTGCGGCGCAGGACGGCACCGCATGTCAGAGCATGCAGAAGCACAGAAAAACAGGGCGGCGGAGCGCATTGTCCGTCGTCCTGGAGCAATTCAGATGTGCTTTTGTGTTTTATGCGGTCTCAACCTCCGCGCGGATCAGGGCCTCCTGTGCGCCGCGAAGCATCACGCCCGGACGGGTGCAGCGTGCGATCTTCGCGCCATCCTGTGCGCCAGCGGCGAAATGCAGCGCCGGCTGAAAGATTTCCCCTGCTGCCGGGCGGATGATGACCATCCCCAATCGGAGCATGGCCTGCTCCAGCTGGCGAAGGCGATCCCCCAGGGCGCTGCGCAGCTCTGCCAGACCGGCCAGTAGCGGCTCCTGCGCGCCGCTTTCCTGCGCATCCAGCACAAGGCGCGTCACGTCCTCCGCCCACAGGCCATACAGCGCGGTGTAGGTCTGCGCCAGCATGCGGCATTCGCTGCGATCCAGCGCCGCCTGCCAGCGTTCGATCTGCCCATTGAGCAGCGTGACCACCTGGCGGAGATCCTCGCCCATATCGCGGCGGATGGCGGCATACTGATCGGCGGCCTCCTCGCGAAGGCTCTGCGTCAGGCGTGCATCCGCCTCGCGGCGATCTCGATCCTCCGCCATTTCACCGGCGAACTGCGCCCGATACGCCTCGCTCGCGGCGGCCTTCTGCGCGGCATAGGTCTCCCGCAGCGCTGCTTCCTCCTGGAGCTTGCGCGCCTCGATGGCATACCGCACCTGATCGCTGATGACGCCTTCCTCCATCTTCCGGAGGCGTTCCTGCAGCTCATCGCGTTCCTGCTGGAGCGCGCGGCAGCGGTCATCGAGCATCTTGTTGAGCATATGCACCTGCTCGATCTCGCGCTGGGCAGCGTCATCCGCCTGCGGAATGACGGCCTCGTCGCGCACATCCACCAGCTGACGGCTGACGGCGCGCAGCTGGCGCAGCTTCTCATTCATTTCCCGCGCGACGGGCATCTGGAAATTGCCCGGGCCTTCCAGGACGGCCCAGCGCGCCTTTTCGCCCCGAAGATGCAGATGCGGCACGAATTCCGCCGCGTCGCGCATGTCGCGTCCCAGCACGATCATGCTGTGGCATTCCATCAGCGCGGCATAATCCAGCACATAGATGCGGTCCAGGCCGTCGCGCAGCTCCAGCAGCATCTGCTCCAGGAAATCGCTGTAGCCCTGCTGCATCAGCTCCCGGTAGAGCGCATCCCGCAGCGACGCATAATACTGCTGACGCGGCTGCGCCTGTCCCTGTGTGCGCGCGGCCCGATCCTGCTCATAAATCTCCAGCGCTTTCATTGGTGCACCTCCGTGCGTGTCGTTTTCTGTTCATCCAGTATACCATGGGTCTGCGTCCTTGGCAAGCCGGCGCGCGGAGGCCGCCATGGCGCAAAAACGCCCCCGGCGCGAACCGGAGGCGAAAAGTTGGTCAGTGTCTCACTTGATGGCGTTGTTGATGGCGTTCACCGCGGCCTCAGAGGTCACGGTCGCACCGGCGACGGCATCAATGCCCGCGCCCAGGGTGAAGGGGCCGGTCTTGCCGATGAACTGCGCGGCGAATTCCTCGCTCTCGCCAACCTTGGTGCCGATCCCGGCAGTCTCGCCAGTGGTGTCCAGCACGACAGCAGCGATGGTGCCATCCTCATTCAGGGTGACGGAGGCGCTCACAGCGCTGTGGAAGCCCTGCGCAGCGCCGGTGTGGTCATCGCTGGCGGGGGTCCAGGTGGTCTGGGTCTTGAGGCCAGCCGCATTGGTGGGGATCAGCGCCAGATCCAGGCTGGTGGGTGCGCCGTAGGCCGCGCAGTACTGATCCAGCATGGGATACATGCCGGTGGAGTAGTAGCTCTCCACAGCCGCCTTGCCTTCCTCAGTGGCGATGAAATCCGCCTTGTAGGCCACAAGGCGATCCAGGAACGCGTCGGACAGGCCCAGCTCGTAGGCGTACTTATCCTCGCCCTCCTGCACCGCGGTGAAGCGGCTGGCGTTGGCCATGGAGGGGGACATGTTCATCAGGAAGGGCGCGGTGACGATGATCTGGGTGGGGATGACCTCGTAGATGACCATCGCGCCACCGTTGAGGCTGTTGGTGATGTAGCTCAGCTTGCCCGCGCGGACTTCCTCAGCCGTGGCGGCATTGGCGAAGGTCGCGTTGTAGGCGCCCCAGTTGGAGGCTAGGGTGGGATAGTACTTGTCGAAGAGGTTCAGCAGGGCCTCCTGACCCTCCTGGGTGGCCAGGTCAGCGGCGGTGTACACGCGCACCACGCCGTCAAACTGCACGCCGTAGGAGCAGTAGTAGTTGTAGCCCAGCACCTCCTCGGCGATGCGCAGCTGGCGGCACCAGGAGATGGACACGTTGGGGTTCATCTGGAACTGGATAGTCTTGGAGGTGCCGGCCTCGGACACGCCCAGCAGATGCAGGGTGGAGGCGTCCAGCACCAGCTCCAGGTTGGTGTTGGAGGGGATGTTGTTGTAGCTGGTGGCCATCTGGTACATCTCGCGGTAGTTGTAGCCGGACTCGTCCTGCGCAAAGTCCGCGCTGCCCAGATAGTGGCCGCCCTTGAGGAATTCCTTGATCGCAGCGACCTGGAGTTCCTCGTTCCACTCGATGGCGCCATAGTTCACGCCGCCGGCCTTGTTGGTCGTGGCGGAGGAGATGGCGTCCACGCCCACCTTGACGTAGCCATTGGCCAGCGCCCAGGCGTGCAGCTCCTCATCGGTCATTTCCGCCATGGCGATGCAGGGGAGCAGCATCATCACGGCGAGCAGGATGGCAAAAAGCTTCTTCATGTGTGATTTTCCTCCTTTGTGGAAATGGTTATGATTATTGTATCATTCTCCTTTCCTGGCGTCAATACCCGATTTGGCAAAAGACGTCATTCAGGGGAATGTATACCATCCTCTGTGCATCAAAAAAAGCACGCTCCCCAAGGGGGAAGCATGCTGTATGCGCGGCCGATCCTCAGCCAACGGCCTCATTGGCGGTGACAAGCTGCATGAGCTGCCAGTTTTCGAGGATCTCCTGCAGGAGTAGTTCCTCCTCGCGGCTGATCTCGAAGGCCTGCGCGGTGGTGGGATCGTAGGTAACGGTCATCTGCACCATGACGGCGGCGTAAGGCGCGTCGCCCAGGTCGATGGTGCGGTCGAGCTTCGTCTTGATGCCGCAGAAGCGGTTGGTGCCGAGGGTCTGCGCAGTCAGCGCATCCGTGGCGATGTACACATTCGCCTTGTCGATCTGTCCGTCAGCGGTCAGACGCGCGGTGACGGTCAGCTTTCCGTCCAGGACGGAGAGCTCCACCTCGCCGATCTGCATACCGCCAGCAAGCAGGGGCGCTACGAAGGTCTCCTGGTTGATGGCATCCAGATCCAGCACGATGGCGAATTTGCGGCTGCTGCCGTCCATCAGCTGACGGAGGCTCACACCACCGGCATACACCGACGAATCGGTCATGCGCGCGAGCTTGCGCGTCACGGTGAAGGAATGCTCCGCGCTGGCGGTGGCGAGCGTCACGGTGTACTGGCAGCCATCGCCCTGCAAGGGCAGGCGAATATCCCCCGAGCGGAATCTTCCGCTGCACACGCCGTAATTCCGCTGGTAGATGAGCGTATTCCACTCATCGCGGACGGTGAGCGTCACAGCGGTCTCCTCCACCAGCGGACAGAGCACGCGCAGGTAGGAGGCTTCGGTCGTCACATGGGTGGCGGCGAAGGCATCCTCCACGGTGCAGACGTCCTCCGCGAAGGCAGGCGCTGCGGTCAGAGTCAGACAAAGCAGGGAAAGCAAGAGCATGCGTAACCATTTGCGCATGGGTAAGTCACCTCAGTGATTGTTGTTCATACACTAAACGATCCGGACGCGGGATTTCTTGCAATCCCTACGGAAAATGTGGATGAGGTGGACGCCCCACGCGCATATGGCATGAAGCGTCCGCCTGCTAAACGAGGACGAAGACCCCCCCTTATTTGGCGATGAAGTTCACCAGACGGCCGGGGACGAAGATGGTCTTGACCACGTTCTTGCCCGCGAGGATCTTCTGCACCTCGGGATGGTTGACCAGCTCGGTCTCGGCGGCTTCCTTGGTCATGTCGGCCGGGATCATGATGCGGCCGCGGATCTTGCCGCAGACCTGCACAGCGATCTCCACCTCGGACTTGACCAGCGCCTTCTCATCCCACTGCGGCCATGCGCTGTAGGCCAGTTCGCCCTCGCAGCCCAGGTTCTGCCACATTTCCTCGGTCATGTGGGGCGCCACAGGGTTCAGCAGCGCCAGCAGGGTCTTCAGCTCACCATGGTTGACGCTGCCGGCCGCGTACATCTCGTTCACCAGCGACATCATCTGCGCGATGGCGGTGTTGAACTTCATGGCCTCATAATCCTCGGAGACCTTCTTGATGGTCTCGTGCATGGAATAGCGCAGCTTGTCGGAATACTCCTCGCCGTCCACGAGCATCTCCTGCAGGCGCCAGACGCGGTCGAGGAACTTGCGGCAGCCCTTTGCGCCGTTGGTAGACCACGGGATCGCCTGATCGAAGGCGCCCATGAACATCTCATACAGGCGGAATGCATCCGCGCCGATATCGTCGATGATGTCATCGGGGTTGACCACGTTGCCGCGGGACTTGGACATCTTCTCGCCGTCCGTGCCCAGGATCAGACCCTGCGCGGTGCGCTTGAGGTAGGGTTCGGGGCAGGACACCTCGCCCAGGTCATACAGGAACTGATGCCAGAAGCGGCTGTAGAGCAGGTGACGGGTGACATGCTCCATGCCGCCGTTGTACCAGTCCACGGGCATCCAGTAGTCCAGCTCCTCCTTGGAGGCGAAGGCCTGGCTGTTGTGGGGATCGCAGTAGCGCAGGAAGTACCAGGAGGAACCAGCCCACTGGGGCATGGTGTCGGTCTCACGCTGAGCATCCGCGCCGCACTTGGGGCACTTGCAGTTCACGAAGGAATCGATATGCGCCAGGGGGGACTTGCCATCGGTGCCGGGGCGGAAGTCCTCCACATCGGGCAGGCGCAGGGGCAGCTCCTCATAGGGGACGGCCACAACGCCGCAGTGGGGGCAGTGGATCAGCGGAATGGGCTCACCCCAGTAACGCTGGCGGTTGAAGGCCCAGTCCTTCATCTTGTACTGCACACCAGCCTTGCCGCAGCCGAGCTTCTCCAGCTCTTCCACCGCACGGGCGATGGAATCCTTCTTGTTGGTGTAGCCATTGAGGAAGCCGGAATTGACCATTTCGCCGTCACCGGTGTAGGCTTCCTTCTCGATATCGCCGCCCTTGATGACCTCGATGATCTCCACACCGAACTTGCGGGCGAATTCCCAGTCGCGCTGGTCATGGGCAGGCACAGCCATGATCGCGCCCGTGCCGTAGCCCATCATCACATAGTCGGAGATGAAGATCGGCACTTCCTTGCTGGTCATGGGGTTCACGCCGGTCAGACCTTCGATGCGCAGGCCGGTCTTGTCCTTGACCAGCTGCGTGCGCTCGAACTCGGTCTTCTTCGCGCATTCCTCGCGGTAGGCGCGGACAGCATCCATATTGGCGATGCGGTCGGCATACTTGTCCAGCATGGGATGCTCGGGCGCCATGACCATGAACGTCACGCCAAAGAGCGTATCGGGGCGGGTGGTGTAGATCTGCAGGCTCTCATCGGTGCCCTTCACGGCGAAATTCACGAACGCGCCGGTGGACTTGCCGATCCAGTTGACCTGCTGCTGCTTGATGTTTTCGGGATACTCCACCAGATCCAGGCCCTGGAGAAGCTTCTCGGCATACTTGGTGATGCGCAGATACCACACATCCTTGGGCAGCTGGATGACATCGCCATGGCAGACGTCGCACTTACCGCCCTGGCTGTCCTCATTGGAGAGGACGACCTTGCAGGTGGGGCAGTAGTTCACGAGGGTCTTGTCGCGGAAGACCATGCCCTTCTCGAACAGCTTGAGGAAGATCCACTGCGTCCACTTGTAATAATCGGGATCGGTGGTGTCCACCTCGCGGCTGTAGTCAAAGGAGAAGCCCAGTCGCTTGAGCTGCGCGCGGAAGTGATCCACGTTCTGCTTGGTGACGATGGCAGGGTGGATATTGTTCTTGATGGCATAGTTCTCCGTGGGGAGGCCGAAGGCATCCCAGCCAATGGGGAAGAGGACATTGCAGCCCTCCATGCGGCGCTTGCGGGCGATGATATCCATGGCCGTGTTGGAACGGGGATGGCCGACATGCAGGCCATGGCCGGACGGATAGGGGAACTCGATCAGGCCATAGAACTTGGGCTTGCTGTGGTCGCTGCTGGCAGCAAAGGTCTGGTTCTCATCCCAGTGCTTTTGCCATTTCGGCTCGATCTCAGCCGGGTTATAGGGCTTGAATTCCATGCTGATTACCTCCAGTTGTCGTTTTTTCGGGGGTATACGGGTCTTTTCCGGAAAACAGAAAACGCCCCGCCCCTGCTCAAAACGCAAAGACGAAGCGTGAACTTCGCGGTACCACTCTGCTTGCCCGCAAAAAAGCGGGCCACTCTTGCGCGTGACGTGCGCCAATCGCCGGAGAACCGGTTTCACTCCCGGGCGAGCGGCCATCTCTCCCTGTCCGCGCTCTCACCAGCCGCGCGGCTCTCTGCATCAGGGGTGGAAACAGCGTTCCCGTTCATCGTGATGTCGGGGGTTATTATACCACGTTCCGCGCCGGTTGTAAAGGGACTTTCGGCCTGCCAGGGTGCCGAAAAAATGGGACATATCTCAACCAAGTGTCCGTTTGGGTTCGCAGTGTCCACCTCATCAGTCCCCTCGAAAAGCGTGCGTTCCGCTCGCGCCGTTATAATAATTCGGAACGAAGTCCCCCGCGCACGAGCCTTCCCTTGAGGGGAAGGCGGCCGTAAGGTCGGATGAGGTGGAAAACTGCGGTTGCGAACAGCTGCTTTTTTTGACAAGCAGAGGCTCCCTTGTGTAAAGGAAGCTGGCGCGCTTGCGCGATTGCGTCAATGGAACATTCAAACAATTTCCGCGTGGGACTTCGTCCCTTTTTCCAGCGGACGGATCAGCGCTGCTGCACTTCCTCGATCATCTCCAGCACACGCATCGTGCCGTCCGGGGACTTCGTCCCTTTTTCCAGCGGACGGATCAGCGCTGCTGCACTTCCTCGATC
>CAZIUA010000005.1:60858-64665 GCA_964542315.1 uncultured Faecalibacterium sp.
ATCTCCAGCACACGCATCGTGCCGTCCGCTGGGGGGGCCGCCTTCACCGCAGCGGTGAGGGTCTCGCGGTCCGCCCAGGTATCCAGGAGCGCCTGGGTCAGGGTGTCCGCCGTCATGTTCTCCTGCAGGAGCACACGGCACAGGCCGCGCTTCTCAAGGCTCTGGGCGTTGAGGATCTGGTCGCCGCGGCTGGCTCCCTTGGGATAGGGGATCAGCAGCAGCGGACGTGCCAGCGCCTGGAATTCCATCAGGGCGTTGCTGCCTGCACGGGACAGCACCAGATCCGCGCAGGCGAAGAGGTCGGGCAGCTCCGCGGACACGAATTCCAGCTGGACATAGCCGGCCGTGCCTTCCAGGGAGGCCTCCAGATTGCCCTTGCCACAGATATGCACGACGTCAAAGGTCGTCAGCAGGGCAGGCAGTGCCGCACGCAGCGCCTTGTTGACCGCCTGCGCGCCCAGGGAGCCGCCCATCATCAGCAGCACGGGCTTCTCGCCGGTGAAGCCCAGGCGTTTCAGGCCTGCGGTTCTGTCACCTGCGAAAAGCTCCGGGCGCAAGGGCGTGCCGACGCATTCCGCCTTGCTGCCCAGCACAGAGGCGCATTCGGGGAAGGTGGTGGCGATACGCTTGGCGAAGGGCGCGCAGAGCTTGTTGGCCAGGCCGGGGGTCAGGTCGGACTCATGGCACACCACCGGGATGCGGTGCAGCCACGCGCCGAACACCACCGGCACGGCCACAAAGCCGCCCTTGGAGAAGCACACATCGGGCTTGATCTTGCCCATCAGACGGGCGGATTGCACCGCACCCGCGAGGACGCGGAAGGGGTCGGTGAAGTTCTTCCAGTCGAAATAGCGACGCAGCTTGCCGGATTTGACCGCGTGATAGGTCAGGCCGTCGATGGCGGCGAGCTTCTCCGCCTCCACGCCCTTTTCCGTGCCGATGTAGTGGACCTCATAGCCCTTTTCCAGCAAATGGGGCAGCAGCGCCAGATTCGGGGTGACGTGACCCATCGTGCCGCCGCCAGTGAGGACGATCCGTTTGCTCATATCATGAACCCTGCCTTTCAGGTGATCTTTTCTGCAAAGCATATGATAAACCGTCCAGGAAAATGTGTCAAGTGCGTGGGGGGACTTCGTCCCCTTTATCGGGCAGGACTTCTCTTTTGAAACGAGGGAAAGCCCGGGCTGTCCCCACGAAGAGTGTGTTCCACTCACGCCGTTATCATAATCGGGACGAAGTCCCCCGCACACAAGCCTTTCCCTTGAGGGGAAGGTAACCGCAAGGCCGGATGAGGTGGAAAGTTGCGGTTGTGAACAGCTGCTTTTATAACAAACAGAGCCTCCCCCCCTTTCCCAGCGTGAAAAGGAGGGAGGCTCCTTTGCGGCTTACAGTGCGCCGTCCACCGCACGGGAACCAGCTTCCAGCACCTTGGCCAGGAAGGCCAGCGCCAGGCCCTGTCCCCAGCCCTGCGTCCAGCGGCGGGAGATATTGCGGTAGCCGTCGCGATCCTTCATGACCGCCGTGCCGCCGGAGACATTCAGCACGCGGCCTTCGGGGCTGATATTGGCCAGCACGCCCTCGACCGCCTTGTTCACATACTTCAGGTGGAGCGGATTGCCCTTGGAGGCCATGGCCGCCGCGATGGCGCAGGAGGCGCTGACTTCCTCATAGGAGCCCTCGTCATCCAGGATGGTGCACCACAGGCCGTTCTCGGTCTGGAGGAGCTTGAGGGCGGCCAGCTGCTCGGTGAGGGCGCCGGCGATGTCCATATACTTGGGATAGAGGTAGCATTCAGGCAGCACGCGGCCAACCTGGCTCATGGTGTAAGCCGCCCAGCCATTGGCGCGGCCCCAGTAGAAGCCGGACATGTGATCCTTGTTGATATTGTTGTAGCCATGATACCACAAACCGGTCTGCTTGTCCTGGAGATACTCGATATGCCAGTAATACTGGTTGAGGGCGTCATCCACCAGCGCCGCATCGCCAAAGAGCACGCCCGCGCGCAGCATGAAATACGCACCCATCATCAGCGTATCCGCCCAGCACTGCTCCGGGAAGTCATTCTTGGCGGACACGGTGTGCTGCAGCACGCTGTCGCCGAAGCGCTCCGCCTTGTTGCGCAGATAGTCCAGCTTGCTCAGCGCCACTTCCTTGTACTTTTCCTCGCCGTACTTCTCGTACAGACTCAGCAGGCAATGCCCCATGGAGCAGGTGTTCACCGTCCAGATGGGCAGACCCAGCTCCATATATTCATCCACGCGCGCCTTGACCATGGCGATGTACTTATCATCGCCCGTCACGCGGGAGACCTCGCACATGCCGTAGTACGCCACGCCGCAGGGCCAGTCCCACATCATGTCCATGCGCATGGTCTGTTCGGCGATGGCGTCCACCGCCGCCATGACCTTTTCCTTATCAAAAACAATGCTTGCCATTTGCCTCGTCCTCCTGCCTTGTTCGTTGGAAAGCCGGGATATGCTCCCATTATAGCAGATTTTTTCCTAATAAGAAAGGGCAAATGCGGCCCCGTCCTGCGCATTATCGTCCATGCTTGCGTTTTTTGTCCGCTGCTGGTATACTAATGGCATTCAACCGATCGAAAGGATGCGGAAGCAATGCCGATGAATTACAAAGAGGTCGCCCAGCTGGTCATGAGCCGTCTTGTCGCCACGAAGGATGGCGGCGCAGGCAACCCGGAGGATCACATGAACCTCTCCACCTGGGAATGGCCCCAGGGCGTGGCGATGTACGCCATGATGAAGGTGTATCAGGCCACCCGTGACGAAAGCGAATTGGAGGACGTCCGCCAGTGGTATGCGACGCACATCCGGCGCGGCCTGCCCGGGCGCAACATCAACACCACCGCGCCCATGCTGGCCATGACCATGCTCTATGAGGAGACCAGCGACGAAAGCTATCGTCCGCTGATCGAGGATTGGGCGCAGTGGGTCATGACCGGCCTGCCCCGCACGGAGGAAGGCGGATTCCAGCACATCACCACCCATGACATCAACGAGCAGCAGATCTGGGACGACACGCTCTTCATGACCGTGCTCTTCCTCTATCGTGCCGGTGTGGCGCTTGGCCGCCGGGACTGGCGCGAGGAGGCCAAGTATCAGTTCCTCCTGCACATCAAGTATCTGCACGCCCAGGGGACGGGGCTGTGGTATCACGGCTACTGCTTCATCGGGCGGCATCACTTCGGCGAAGCCTTCTGGGCGCGCGGCAACAGCTGGTTCACCTGCGGCGCGGTGGATTTCGTCGAATGGCTCATGGCGGATGGCGAGGCGGATGACTGCGTGACGCGCTTCATCCTCACCGCCTGGCAGGAGCAGTGCATGAAGCTGGTGGAGCTCCAGGATGAGCAGAGCGGCCTGTGGCACACGCTCCTGGACGACCCCACGACCTATCTGGAGACGTCCGCGAGTGCGGCGATCGCCTACGGCCTGCTCAAGGGCGTGCGTCTGGGGCTGCTCAAGGGCTGCGAACAGGCGGCGGAAAAGGCGCTGCAGGGTGTGATCGCGCAAGTCGGTGCCGATGGCATCGTCGGCGGCGTGTCCTACGGGACGCCCATGGGCCATACCAAGGATTTCTACCGCACCATCCCCATCGAGGCCACCGCCTATGGCCAGGGGCTGACCTTCCTCATGCTGACGGAGAAGATGCGCTGAGGCTTCGTCTCGTTTCACACGATCGAGTAGAAGAAATATTCAAATCATTTTATAGGCCGCTTCGCTGCATCGCGAAGCGGCCTTCAGCCTGTCAAAAAAGGTCGCACCAAGCGGCCTTTTCTGGTATAATAGAGCT
>CAZIUA010000006.1:0-30506 GCA_964542315.1 uncultured Faecalibacterium sp.
CCTTATGCTTGAAGCCACTTCGCTGCTACGCGAAGTGGCTTCTTTGACAAACTGGGGACTTGCAGAAATGCAAGTCTGTTGTTCCGGGACGGTTCGGCGGTCATCCGGCGGATCATCCAGCCAATTCCTGGGGCAAAAAGCAGGAAAATCAGCTTTCGGCAAGAAAAAATACGAATATTCCCCGTTTTTGCGAACATTTCCGGTAGGCAATGCGTCTAATTAGGTGTAGAATGGATACCGGAGAGGCGTGCGCGGATCTTATATCCCGCCGCTGTGGAAAGGAAGGTGGAGCTGTGCGCCGTGCACTGTGCGCCCTGATGGCGCTCTGGCTTTGCCTGCCCTTTTTTGCGCTTGCGGAGGAAGAGACCGCACAGGCGCAGCGCGTCAACCGTGCGCTGCTGGTCGGCTGCGACCGCTTCCTCTCCCAGCAGGATACGACGCCCTCCTCCGCGAACAATGTGCTGCAGATGGAGGAAGCCCTCGCGGATGGCAGCATGGCCTTCGCGACGCTCATGACCTGCCCGTCCGGCCTGGCCTCCACGGGCGACCTGGCCGCGATGATCCTCGATGCCTTCTCCGATGCGGATGAGGATGATGTGAGCCTGTTCTACCTGAGCACCCATGGCGTCTGGGACGAGGAGGACGAGGAAGTCCGCCTGCTTCTCTCCGACGGGCAGCGGGAGAGTGCCGTCACCCCGTGGCAGCTCCGGACGATGTTCGACCAGATCCGCGGGCAGAAGGTGCTCATCATCGACGCCTGCCATGCCGGCGCCATGATCGGCAAGGGCGTGGATGATATGATGCAGAACACCTTCCGCGGCGACGATTATGTGGTGGTGTGTTCCTCCGGCGGCGCGGAAAAGAGCTGGTTCTGGTCGGGGGACATCGATGGCGAAAGGCTGGCCGGTGCGGGATATTTCTCCGGCGCGCTGGTACGCGCCATCTCCAGGCGCGGCAGCTTCGGCGCGGATGACAACCGCGACGGTCAGATCACCCTGACGGAGCTGAAGAGGTATCTGCTGGCCAACCATGGCGCATCCACCGTGCGCACCTATCCGGAAAGCAGCGATATCGTTGTTTTTACCTATCATGAAGCAGAGCATACTGGCCAGAACCGCGCCGCGCTCATCGATGCGGTGAGCTTTGAATCCGACGTGCTGACGGCGGATGATCCGACGGCGTATTTCTCCTATAATGTTGTGCGGAAGATCCAGGTGGCGTATCAGCTGGTGTATCACCGGGACGGCGTGTGGGATTTCGACAACGCGACGCTGATCTACGACAACAACGGCGATTTCGCCTCATGGGCCAAGCCGGGACAGGAACTGACCCTGGGCATCAAGGAGCGCGCCATCACCATCGACCGCGAGGCGGCCGGTGCATCTGGCTATGTGCTGCTGCAGCTGCTGACCATCGAGCGCGGCATGCCGGCGGTGGCGGCCTCCCGGGTGCTGTGCGTGCCGCCGGAGAGCGGCGATCCTGCGCTGGAGATCAGCGCACCGTCCTTTTTCGCCCCGGAGGATGGCGAGGAGCTGATCTTCAACGTGCTCCATGCCTTCCCGTGTGAGCTCGCCGTCACCATTGAGGATATGTCCGGCAGCACCGTCCGCCGCATCAGCGCGCGCCAGGCGACCCGCCCTGAACAGCTCGACCCCGTGGGCAGCTGCTTCACCTGGGACGGCCTGACCAACACCGGCGAGGTGGCGGAGGAGGGCTATTACCGCATCCATGTGAAGGCCTATGTCAGCGGCGAAAGGTACGAGTTCGTGTCCGATCCGATCATGCTGCTGGGCATCAGCGGCTGAGGAAGCCCGAAAAGGCAAAACCCGAATGACCTTCCTGGCAGTACCGTCAGGGGCAAGTACATAAAAAGAACAATGGCGAAACAGAAATTGACAGCGAAATTGCACTTCGAAAACGTTTTAGGAAGGTTTTTTGCAGGATTTTCGCCCGAAAAATGCAAATTGCGGATTTTTTTACGCTTGACAATCGGGAGACGAACCAATTATAATAATGCAAACACATCGTTCGAGATGTGAAAATCTTTTCAAGGAGGAGTACCCCATGAAGAAGATTCTTTCCTTCGTTCTGGCTCTGGCAATGGTGCTGCCTTGCCTGGCCGTGGCTGAGGATGCTCCAGAATCCTACATCTTCAAGGATTCTGTGTCCACCCTGGCGACCAACTGGAACCCCCACACCTATCAGACCTCTGATGACTCCTATCCCGCAGATTACCTGCGCGTTGGTCTGTACAGCTTCATCTTCAACGATGAGTTGAACCCCGTGGAGGGCAAGGACCCCTTCTCCGGCTACAAGATCATCCCCGAGATGGCGGCTTCCGAGCCTGTGGACGTGACCGAACAGGTCAAGGCGGAGCATCCGGAATACAACATTCCTGAGTCCGCGACCTCCGGCTATGCCTACACCATCGAGCTGAACCCCGATTGCACCTGGGAGGACGGCACCCCCATCAATGCCGACACCTATGTGGAGTCCATGAAGCGCCTGCTTGATCCCAAGCTGATCAACTACCGCGCGAGCGACTACTACTCTGGCGATCTGTGCATTGCGGGCGCTGAGGCCTATGCCAATGCCGGCAAGACCACCTATTCCGACCTGGCGGGCAGCCTGGCGCTGGCCGACCTGGTGAAGGGCGACGACGGCGTGTACACCACCGCTGACGGCAACCTCGTCTACCTGGGCGTTGACTTCGCCCTGGAGCAGACCGGCGGCAACACCCTGAAGGACTATGTTGACGCTTACGGCGATGCCTACTTTGGCATGACCAACTGGGAGACCCTGGTTGGCATGATGGACGAGAACGGCCTGATCCCCCTGACCGACGAGAACCTGGCGCTGTACGGCGACGTCACCACCGCCAATCCCGCCTGGAACGAGACCGAGGCTGATCTGCCCAACTACTTCGTCGTGGCCAAGACCTTCGGCGAGGCCAACTTCGACAACGTCGGTATCTACAAGAACGACGAGTACTCCATCACCCTGGTGTTCGGCAAGAGCCTGAAGGGCTTCTACCTGCTGTACAACCTGTCCGGCAACTGGATCGTCGATGTCGATCTGTACGACGCCTGCCTGAAGCAGACCGGCGACGGCTGGACTTCCACCTACAACACCTCTGTTGAGACCACCAAGTCCTATGGCCCCTACAAGATGTCCTCCTACGAGGCTGACAAGGCCATGCACTTCGTCAAGAACGAGAACTGGTGGGGCTACAACGATGGCAAGCACGTCTACGTCGATCCCGTTGATGGCGAGACCTACGAGATGTACATGACCACCGAGGTCGACTGCCAGGTCGTTGCTGAGGCTGATACCCGCAAGCTGATGTTCCTCAAGGGCCAGCTGATGGGCTATGGCCTGCAGGCTGACGACTTCGCCACCTATCGTAACTCCGAGTACATCCACTTCACCCCCGACGAGACCATCTACTTCCTGATCTTCAACGGCTACAAGGACGCCATCAACGAGCGTGAGGCCGCTGCTGACTTCGACACCACCAAGTATGACCTCCAGACCATGACCCTGACCTCCTTCCGCAAGGCCTTCGCTGTGACCTACGACAAGGAGCTGTTCGCGGCCACCATCAGCCCCGCCCGTTCCGGCGGCTACGGCCTGATCGGCGCTGCTTACCTGTACGATCCCGAGACCGGCGCCCGCTATCGCGACACTGACCAGGCCAAGAAGGCCCTGTGCGACTTCTACTCTGTGGATGTGTCCGCTTATGCGTCCCTGGACGAGGCTGTGAACTCCATCACCGGTTACGATCCCGTGGCCGCGAAGGAACTGTTCGTGCAGGCTTACAATGAGGCCATCGAGGCTGGCTACATCACCGATACCGACGGCGACGGCAAGTCCGATCAGATCGTCCGCATCGAGTACTGCTCTTCCGCCACCTCCGACTTCATGGTCAAGACCATTGCCTACCTGAACGAGAAGCTGTCCGAAGTCACCGTCGGCACTCCCTTCGAAGGCAAGATCGAGATCTACGAGTCCGCGCCCTACGGCAACGACTGGTCCAACAAGATCAAGTCCGGTCTGTCCGACGTGGTCCTGGGCGGCTGGTCCGGCTCCGCGCTGAACCCCTTCGGCCTGTCCGACCTGTACGTGAACCCCTCCTATCAGTACGATGCCAAGTGGTTCGATGCCACCAAGGTCGACATGACCCTGACCATCGAGGGCGAAGAGCTGACCACCGACCTGAAGTCCTGGTCTGATGCTCTGAACGGCACCACCATCACCATCGGTGAGAAGCAGTACAACTTCGGCGCTGACCAGGTCAACGTTGAAGAACGTCTGGACATCCTGGCTGGTATCGAGGCTGCTGTGCTGAACACCTATGACTACATCCCCATGCTGCAGAACGCCGGCGCTTCTCTGCTGAGCCAGCAGGTGTTCTACGTGGTGGACGAGTACAACCCCATCATGGGCCGTGGCGGCATCGCGTACATGAAGTACAACTACACCGAGTCTGAGTGGACCGACTTCGTCAACAGCCAGCCCGATGGCATCCTGACCTACTAATTCCACTGACTTGGTAAAACCAAGCAAAAGTTCATACCAAAGCGGTATACCGGGGGCAAAATCCCGGTATACCCTTTGGTTGACTATGGGAAGAATCTGTTTTTTTGGCTGCAATATGCGAAAAATGCAGATTACCGTCAAAAAAGCAGATGGCCTATGTTACATGGTTCGCGCCATACGGAACATGGGCGCGAAAAACTGTGCCGGCCGGAGAAGTCGGCCATAGGAAGGAATGACGCCTATGTTCAAGTATACGCTGCAACGACTCGCACTGATGTTGATGACGCTGCTGATCATCACCTGCATGTGCTTTGTGCTTGTGCGCATGCTGCCCCCGGTGGCCCTCCCCGCGGAGGACCCCCATACCGCCGTCGTGCTGGCGCAGCGCGAGGCATTCGGCTATAACAAGCCCTATATGGTCCAGTTCGGTATCTTCCTGAAGAATATCTTCACCAAGTTCGACTGGGGCATCTCCGATAAGCTCTATTTCGGTCAGGACGTTGCGACCCTTTTCGTGTCCAAGCTGCCCGCGACCATGATCGTCAACCTGTATTCGATCATCCTGAGCATCCCGATCGGTATCATCCTGGGCATCATCGCCGCCCTGAAGAAGAACTCGCTGGTTGATCACGCCATTTCCACGCTGACGATGGTGGTCATTTCTGTGCCGTCGTTCGTGTATGCGTTCCTCATCCAGTACATCTTCTCCTTCAAGCTCGGTTGGCTGCCCTTCCTGATGGAGCCGCTGAATGGCCGCAGCTACCTGGATTGGAGCATGTTCGTTTCCATGCTGCCGCCCGTGCTGAGCCTGTCCTTCGGCACCATCGCCTCCTTCACCCGTACCACCCGTGCGGAACTGACTGAGGTGCTGACCAGCGAGTTCATGCTCCTGGCGCGCACCAAGGGCCTGACCCGCAGCCAGGCCACCGTCCGCCATGCGATGAAGAACTGCATGGTCGTCATCCTGCCGGCGGTGTTCTCCAACTTCATCGGCATCATGAGCGGCTCCCTGGTCATCGAGAAGATCTTCTCCGTGCCTGGCGTCGGCGGACTCTACCTGAACTCCATCAACGGCCGTGACTACAACATCTTCATGATGCTGACGGTGTTCTACACCGCCGTCGGCCTGCTGGCCAGCATTGTGGTGGATATCTCCTATGGCTTCATTGATCCCCGCATTCGCATGGGCTCCAAGAAATGATCTTGACGGAAAGGATGTAAGCATATATGGAAAACAACCAGTATCAGCACATTCCGCAAGAGAAATTTGCCTTTGCGCAGCTTGATGCGGATATCAAGGATAAGAAGCTGGAAACCAAGGCGCGCGGCTATATGGCGGATGCCATGCTGCGCTTCAAGAAGAACAAGTCCTCTGTCATCGCGGCGTACATCATTCTGGCGCTGGTGCTCTTTGTCATCTTCTCCCCCATCATCTCTGTGTATGATGTGAAGCAGATGGACAAGATGTATGTCAACACGCCCCCCTTCGTGCGCAGCATCGCCGATAAGGGCTGGGGCATCCTGGATGGCGCCGTCACCCGTGACAGTCAGAACGATGCCTCCATGGACTACTGGCGCGGTATTGCCGAAGAGACCGGCATGAACCCCGTCATCAAGATCACCAAGGATATGGTGAAGACCGTCAAGCAGCGCGGCAAGATGGTGGAGACCCATACCTACCAGCTGCGTACCAATAAGTACTACGAGATCGGCAACATGTACATGACCCTGAGCTACGAGGAATTCGACAAGATTCAGGCATGGCAGAATGAGACCGGTATTCAGGTGATCTATCCCTGGGTCGAGACCAAGGACATCAAGGATATTACCAACAATCCCAACATCTGGTATCAGGTGAAGAACAACAAGGGCGAGGCCGTCAAGGACGACGACGGCAACTTCATCCCGGCGTACTCCACCAATAAGGAGATCGAGGGCCGCCCGTATAACTCCATCCGCGTCGAGGGTGACGACGGCAGCTACATCTACAGCGCCCGCAAGTCCGGCTCTGTGCAGTGCCGCGTGAACTACTACAACTACTATACCTTCCGCAATGGCCATGAGCCGATGTTCTACTTCGGCACCAACGCCAAGGGCCAGGATCTGTTCTGCGCCATCGGCATGGGCGGCCGCTTCTCCCTGATCTTCGCGCTCGTCGTGTCCGCCATCAACCTGAGCATCGGTGCCATCTACGGCGCTATCCAGGGCTACTACGGCGGCATGACCGATATGGTCATGGACCGTATCGCGGATATCCTCTCCGGCGTGCCTTTCACCGTTGTGGCCACGCTGTTCCAGCTGCATCTGGCGCAGAAGGTCGGTACCATCCCGTCATTCCTGTTCGCATTCGTCATGACAGGCTGGATCGGCATGTCCGCCCTGACCCGTAAGCAGTTCTACCGCTTCAAGGGTCAGGAGTACGTGCTGGCTGCCCGTACCCTGGGTGCGTCCGACTGGCGCCTGATGTTCCGCCACATCTTCCCCAACTCCCTGGGCACCATCGTGACGAGCTGCGCCATGGTCATCCCCGGCGTCATCTCCTCCGAGACCTCCATGACCTACCTGGGCATCGTCAACCTGTCCGAACTGGTCGGCACCAGCATCGGCGAACTGATGAGCCAGGGCCAGACGGCCATGACTACCTCCCCCCATGCAATGCTGTTCCCTGCGCTTTTCTTCTCGCTGCTGATGATCTCCTTCAACCTCTTTGGCAACGGTCTGCGCGATGCATTCAACCCCACCACGAGAGGAGAGGACTAATATGGAAAAGAAGCTGCAAGTGCGAGATCTGAAGATCTCCTTCCGCACGACGAACGGCAAGGTGCAGGCTGTACGCAATATCAGCTTTGACCTGGACAAGGGCGAGACCATCGCCATCGTGGGCGAGTCCGGCTCGGGCAAGTCCGTTACCTCCAAGGCCATCCTGGGCATTCTCGCCAACAACTCCATCATCGAGGGCGGCGAGATCATCTACGACGGCAAGGACCTGCTGAAGATCACCGAGGACGAGTTCCACAAGATCCGCGGCGATAAGATCGCCATGATCTTCCAGGACCCCATGTCCAGCCTGAACCCCATCGTCAAGATCGGCCGCCAGCTGACCGAGGCCATGATCCTCAAGGGCAAGGCCCGTCAGAAGGAGAGCCGCAACACCTTCAACACCTTCCTCCATCGCATCCAGGATCGCATGATCGCTGCGGGTGCGGGCTCCGCTGCGGAGCTCAAGGCTCAGTGCAAGAACTTCGACAAGTTCGAGCTGAAGCACCTGGACCTGGAGGGCGAATACAACAATGCCTTCGACGCCGCCACCGAGGCCCTGGGCGATGCCGATGCGCTCGTGTTCGAGCTGACCCACGGCGCCCAGCGCGATGTGAAGTACCGCACGAACCGCGTCGCCGCCCTGGCGAAGGATTCCATCCAGCGCTATGTGGTGCATGAGAAGGCTGCCGAGCTGACCCGGCAGATCGCCATCCTGAAGAAGAATGGCGCCTCCGGCAACGAGGCTGCGGTGGATGCCCTGCGCAACATCGCGGACATCCTGCGCGAGGCCGTGGCGTATGACAAGCCCAACTTCTTCGCCATGGGTTACTACAAGACCTTCGTGAAGGAGCCCATGCCCGAGACCAGCGTCAAGGAGCTGAACGTCTTCCTCCGCCGTGAGCTGGATGACCGCTTCATGCTGGACTTCCTGGCCAAGGCGGAAAAGGGCCTGCGCTACAGCGCGGATCAGGCGTATGAGAAGAAGGCTGCGGCGATCGAGGTCCTCAAGGCCGAGCGCCATGTCTTCGAGGCTGGAAAGCTGGACGAGAAGGCCTGCATGGCGGCGTACAAGAAGATGGTCGCTGCGGTGGAAGCTGGCATCGACCAGATGGAGTATGTCAAGGACAACCGCGCCTACACCTTCGGCACCGTGCTGAAGAATAATATCGAGCGCTACTTCAGCGGCATCAAGAAGAATGCTGTGGAAGAGGCGCGCTTCGCCAAGCAGAGCGCCCGCTATGAGGCGCAGACCAAGCGAGGCAAGACCCCCGAATGGCATGTTGTGCCTAAGTCCCTGATCGACCTGGAGAAGGCGCAGGCGGACATGCTGCGCACGGTGGACGACCTGTGCGCCCACTATGCGGACAAGATCGCCCAGCGCGATCAGCGTGACTTCCCGGCTGAGGCCGTCGCCCTGATCGACTTCCTCAAGGCCAATGCCTCCGGCGTGGTCAACAAGGTCACCAAGGGCATCGCCAAGGAGCGCGCCATCAAGTTGATGGAGGAAGTCGGTATCGCCGATGCCCGCAAGCGCTACAACCAGTATCCCTTCGAGTTCTCCGGCGGCATGCGTCAGCGTATCGTTATCGCCATCGCTCTGGCTGCCAACCCCGATATCCTCATCTGCGATGAGCCCACCACCGCTCTGGACGTGACCATCCAGGCGCAGATCCTGGAGCTGATCCAGAACCTGAAGAAGAAGCGCAACCTCTCCGTCATCTTCATCACCCATGACCTGGGTGTCGTGGCCAACATGGCCGACCGCATTGCGGTCATGTACGCCGGCAAGATCGTGGAGTGCGGCACGGCCGAGGAAGTCTTCTACTCCCCCGCGCACCCCTACACCTGGGCGCTGCTGTCCTCCATGCCCGACCTGGATTCCAAGGACAAGCTGGAGGCTATCCCCGGCACGCCCCCGGATATGATCTATCCCCCCGTGGGCGATGCCTTCGCCGAGCGCAACCGCTATGCGATGAAGATCGACTTCGAGCAGCAGCCCCCGGCCTACAAGATCACCGATACCCACTGGGCTGCCACCTGGCTGCTGCATCCCGATGCCCCCAAGGTCGAGCCGCCCAAGACCGTCACCGAACGCATCGCCAAAATGAAGGCCCGCATGGCAGAAATGGAGGGAAACGCCAATGGCTGAGCAGGAAGTTTTGCTGAAGGTAGATCATCTCTGCCAGTATTTCAAGCTGAATAAGGCTGTGGATGACGTATCCTTCGATATCAAGAAGGGCGAGGTCTTTGGTCTGGTGGGTGAGTCCGGCTGCGGCAAGACCACCACTGGCCGCTCCATCATCAAGCTCTATGACATCACCTCCGGCAACATCTACTTCAATGGCCGCCGTATCGCGGCTGGTACCGGCTCCTACCGCAAGATCATCAATGAAGCGCGCGAGGAGATGAAGAAGGCTTCCCCTGAGCGCAAGGAAGAGCTGAAGAAGGTCATCCGCGAGCAGAAGGATCTGATCCGTGCTGCCCGTGCGGATCACAATGCCAAGGAGAACCGCTCTGTCACCGAGATCCAGATGATCTTCCAGGACCCCATCGCGTCCCTGGATCCCCGTATGACGGTGTATGAGACCATCGCTGAGGGCCTCAAGATCCGCGGCGAAAAGGACAAGAAGGTCATCGACGAGAAGGTCTTCAAGGTGCTGGAGCGCGTTGGTCTGGTGCGTGAGCATGCCAGCCGCTACCCCCATGAATTCTCCGGCGGCCAGCGTCAGCGTATCGGCGTGGCGCGCGCCGTGGTCATGGAGCCCGAACTCATCATCGCTGACGAGCCCGTCTCCGCACTGGACGTGTCCATTCAGGCTCAGGTCATCAACCTGCTGAATGATCTGCGTCATGAACTGGGTCTGACCATCCTGTTCATCGCCCATGACCTGAGCGTCGTGAAGTACTTCTCCGACCGCATCGGCGTCATGTACTACGGCAAGATGGTCGAGCTGGCGAATTCGGACGAGCTCTTCGCCCATCCGCTCCACCCCTACACCAAGGCGCTGCTGTCCGCCATCCCCCTGCCCGACCCTGCCTACGAAAAGAACCGCAAGCGTATCATCTACGAGCCGCTGTCTGCCCACGATTATTCCGTGGACAAGCCCAGCATGCGTGAGGTCTCGCCCGGCCATTTCGTGCAGTGCAACGACAAGGAGTTCGCCGAGTATCAGCAGATCCTCAAGGGCTAAAAAGCTCCATTCATGCAACCATGGCCCTGCTGTGGTTGCATTTTTCCTTATTGAAGGAGGCTCCATATGGGTTTCAACAAAAAAACGCTGAAGAGCATCGGCATTCAGCTGGGTGTGGCGGTGGTGATCTCCGTCGCCCTGGCCTTCGGGAGCGGCCTGAATTTCTCCGATGAGGCCTATCTCGCCTGGCACCACCTCTGCGACGGCTTTTTCGTCGTCGCGGTGATGTATGTGGGCATCGGGAGCCTGATGTGGATCTCCAGCACGGGCTTCTTCGACATCTTCGGCTATGCGGTGCGGTTCATTCTCAACCGCTTCACCCCCTCCCGGCGGGATGAGAAATTCACCTACTACGATTACAAATGCGAGCAGAATGACAAGCGCGACGGCAAGCCCATGACCCATACCGTGCTGATCACGGGGCTGCTGGTGCTTGCGATCAGCTTCATCTGCCTGGCGATGTATAATGCTTTCCTGCCCTGACGATATGCATAAGGAGGAAAAGTCCATGAACAAGATCCTGAACACTTCCAACGCGCCCGCAGCCATCGGCCCCTACAGCCAGGGCGTGCAGTGCGGCAACATGGTTTTCGTGTCCGGCCAGCTGCCCTTCGTGCCCGCCACCGGCGAGCTCCTCGAGGGCTCCGTGGGCGAAATGACCATCCAGAGCATGAAGAATGTCGAAGCCATCCTGGCGGAAGCCGGCTGCACCCTGGCGGATGTGGTCAAGACCACCATCTTCCTCAAGGACCTGAATGACTTCGCCGAGGTGAATGCTGCTTACGCGACCTTCTTCCCGGAGAATGCTCCCGCCCGTGCCTGCGTCCAGGTGGCGAAGCTGCCCCGCGACGCCAAGGTCGAGATCGAGGCCATCGCCTGCAAGTAAAATGAGGAATGGGAATCGGGGTCTGTCTGCGGTCGGCCTCCGCATGCCCGATCCCGAACGAAAGGATGAGCACCATGCCTAAGCGGATCCTCCTCGTCCATGATATGACGGGCTATGGCAAGGTCGCCCTGGCGGCCATCATGCCGGTGCTCAGCCATATGGGGCATCACATCTTCACCCTGCCCACGGCCATCGTCAGCAACACGCTGGACTATGGGCAATTCCGCGTGCAGGAAATGACGGACTACATGCGCGATGCGCTGTCCGTCTGGCGGAACCTCGGCTTCACCTTCGATGCGGTGTCCACCGGCATGATCTTTTCCGACGCGCAGGCCGAACTGGTCAGCGGGCTTTGCCGGGAGGCCTCCGCCAGGGGGAGCCTGGTGTTCGTCGATCCCGTCATGGGGGACGAGGGCAAGCTCTACAATGGCGTGACGGAGGAGACCGTCCGCCATATGCGCGCCATGACGGCCGTGGCGGATTACGTTATGCCCAACTACACCGAGGCGGCCTATCTGGCGGGGAAGCCCATTCAGGCGGAAATGACCCGCGCCGAAGCCGATGCGCTGGTGGATGCCCTGCGTGCGCTGGGGGCGAAGTCCGTCCTCATCACCAGCGCCCGGGTGGATGGCGAATACTGCGTGGTGGGGTTTGATCACCTGCGCGGCGAACGCTTCTGCCTGCCTTTTGAGATGGTGCCGGTGTTCTTCTCCGGCACGGGGGACATCTTCTCCGGCATCCTGACCGGCCGCGTGCTGGATGGCATGCCGCTGCAGCAGGCAGTGCAGAACGCCATGGATGCCATCCGCGTGATGATCCTGCGCAACCGCGACAATGAGGATCACTATGTCGGCATCCCCATCGAGACCTGCCTGGACGTGCTGGATTGACGGTTTGTATTGAAATTGTACTAATGCACATTTTCAGGCAGAAAAGACTTTACATTTCCGTTACAGTTCGTGTATAATGATCATAGCATACCAGTGAAAGGAGGGGCTGATATGGATCAGTTCAACACCACGAAGCTCAGGCCCCTTGCGGAATCCGGCAACCAGGCGCAGGATATTTTGCTGTTTGTGTATCATGCGCTCCAGGCCAAGGGCTATGACCCCATCACGCAGATCGTTGGTTATCTGATCTCTGGCGATCCGACTTATATCACCAGCTATAATTCCGCCCGCAGCATGATCTGCCGTCTGGAGCGGGATGAGATCGTCGAGGAATTGGTGCGCTTCTATGTCAGCGGCCACGCACCCCAGAAGTAAGGATGCAATGCAATGCGGCTTCCGTCCATCGGGACGGAAGCCGCGTTTTTTTATTTGGAGATGGTTCAGCCCTCATCGCGCCACTGGAACACCCTTCTGCGTCCGGCGGCGTCCACGGTGGAGACGGCCGGGATGCCCTCCTCCTGGGGGAGCAGGCAAAACAGGGGCAGCTCCGGGCTGTGCGGGCTACGCCGGAAGCCCTCGCTGACGCGGAAGGCGCCGTTTACGATGCGCCCGGCCGCCCAGGATTCCAGCGCATCCATGGCCTGCTCCGTTCGCGGGAAGGAGGGATGCGTCGCGTTGAAGCCCGTCAGCAGCACCATGCCGCCCTCGCCGGTGTAAATGCCCTCCAGCTGGGTCTCGTCCATGGTGCAGGGGCATTCCAGGGTGAGGTCGGGGCTGTCCAGGCGGCTGGCGGTGGTCAGGATGGCCTCGGGGCTGGCGTCCACGCCGATGAAGCGGCAGCCAAGCGCCTGCGCGGCTTCCATCGCCGTGCCGGAACCGCAGCACAGGTCGATGACCAGGTCGCCCTCCTTCACCACGGGGCGGAGAATCCGGTCCAGCAGCTTGAGCGGCTTCTGTGTGGCGTAGCCGGTGCGTTCCGGGTCGCGCTGCTGCAGGTGGGAGATGTCCGTCCACACGTCGCCGGGATAAACGGGCGCATCGTCATAATAGCGGTAGATCTTGCCGCCCGTCTTGATCTCGGAATAGGCGCGGCCATCCTCATCTACACGGCGGCGCATGTGGTTCTTGCGGTGCTCGGTGCGCTCCAGCGGAACGCGCGTCAGGTCGAAGTGATAATCCTTCGTCCGGGCGAAGAGGAGGATGGTGTCGTGCTTGCGGGAGAAATACTTCTTGGCGCGGCCGCCGCTTTCATAGCTCCAGATGATCTCGTTGAGGAAAAGCTCCTCGCCGAAGATCTCGTCGCAGAGCAGCCGCCCGTAGGCGCTCGTGCGCCAATCCAGGTGGAGCGCCAGAATGCCCGTGCGATCCAGCAGGCGGTGGGCATTCTCGATTAGCCCGCGCAGGAAGGCAAGATACGCATCGCGGGTGCCATGGCGGTCGGCATAGGCGGGGTATTCCGGCGCAGGACGGCCTGTTTTCCAACCGGCCTGACCAAAGCGGCGGCGCCGGGTGAAGCTGTCCCCCGTCATGAAGGGTGGATCGATATACACGCACTGCGCCTGGGAGGCATAATTCGCCAGCAGGCCGGAAAGCGGCGCGCTGCCGTCTCCGCAGAGGAGCAGGTTCCTTCCCTGCCCGGTGATCTCACGACTCACATGCACCGATTCAAACATGGCGATCCCTCCTGAACTGGTTTCGCAGCGCCTTGAGTTCATCCTGCTGCTGCGTCAGACGCAGGAGGAAGGCATGCTGTGCTTCATCCCCGGCGAGGATGCGTCCCACCTCGCGCACGGCGGACACGAACTCCGCCGACAGCGCGTCCTTGCCCTGATGGGCCAGGGGGCAGATGACTTTCGCGCGCTGATCCGTCCCCACGCGGATGACCTCGCCCTCATCCGTCCGGCGGATGAGCGGCAGCAGCGGGAACAGGCGGCAGCTCAGCGGACGCTCTTCCCGGCGGCAATGCCCGTCGCAGACCAGCAGTGCACCCTGTTCCGTCGGCAGGACGCGATAGCCCGCCTTGCCGGCGTATTCGGCCTCCTCGCCGGGAAAGAGCAGCATCCCCGTCGTTTCCCCCTCCAGGGAACGGCAGCAGGCTCCGCCGCAGGTCAGACCGCAATCCGTCCGCAGGGGGGTCAGGGTGTCCAGAATGGCGCGCGCATGGGCAAGGGCTTCCGGCAGCATGGTCATCCTCCGTGATCAGCAAATAGTCGTTTTCCTATTTTACCACGGGAAAGGGTTCTTTGGGAAGACTTCGCAGGGATTTTGCCTGTATTTTTGGCGCATCCTGCCTTATTGTGCGCTGACGTAGCCGACCTCCTCAACGATGCGCTGTCCCTGCTCGCTCAGGCACCAGTCCAGGAACGCCCTGAGCACGGGATCGCTCTCCTCAGGCGCAGGTTCGCCGATGGGGGACGCCGTCACGGCGTAGAAATAGCTGCTGATGGGATAGCTGCCGTCGCGGATGGTGTCCTTCGTGGGGAAAACGCCGTCCAGCGCCAAAAGGCGAATCTGGTCATTGCCTATCATCTCGTTGGAATAGAAGCGGTAGGTGAAGCCCAATGCGCCGTCGAAATTGCGATAGGTGGCGACGGCATCGATGATGCCGCCCATGCCGCCGATGCGCTTCTCCTTTTCGGGTTCCATCAGGGGCAGCCCGGCCATCAGGCTCTGAAGTGCGGTCTGGCTGCCGCTGCCCTCATCCCGCTGATACGCGATGATCTTCTGCCGCTGTCCGCCCACCTCATGCCAGTTGATGATCTCGCCCGTGTAGATGCGCTGGATCTGCTCCACGGTCAGGCTGGTCACGGGATTCTTCACGTTGACGAAGAAGACGAAGGCCTCGCGCCCGATGGGGGTCAGGTGGAGGGTCAGCCCGGTCTCTTGGGCGGCGGCGAGCTGCTTTGAGGACGGCTGGGCGCAGAAGATGACGTCCGCTTCCCCGGAGATCAGCGCGTGGTAGGCGTAGGTCGTGCCATTGCATTGCAGCGTGCTGCCCACATAGGTGTCGCTGGGGGTGAAGGCGTTCTGGGCGAAGCTGGCGTACACCGGGTAGAGCGCGGTCGCGCCGTCGATGCACAGGGAGGATGCGTCCTCCACGGAGAGGGTCAGGGCGGATGGTTCATCCAGCGTGACGGCGCGGGTGTCCTCCCGGAAGGGGACGTAATAGCTGATGCGCAGGCTGCGGTCGTCCAGCGTGGGGACGGACAGACGGTGATAGTTCACGCCGAGCCCACCGCCAGCGCACACCAGCCGATTACGGCCCACTTGAACCACTTCTTCCGCCGGCAGCCGTTGACGAGCAGGAGCAGCATCGCGACGGTGGTGGGGAAAAGGGCGAACAGGGCGTTGCGCTCAAAGGTATAGCCGAAGGCGCTGAGGATCAGCAGCAGAAAGCCGATGACGATGGCGGCAGCGGCGATGAGGACATTCAGGGCGATGCGGATGCCCGTGCGGGCGCGCTGAGACAAACGGCGCATGGCAAACCTCCTGTGTGCTGATGCAAAATCTCCCCTTCCGGTTTGGAAGGCCGGAAGGGGCTGCGGATCCCTCCGGGGAAGGATCAGATGTCGTATTCACCGTCCGCATGGGTCGTGATGCGGCTCGCGTAGAAGGCATGCATGCCCTGGATCATCCAGGCCAGATCCTTCACGCCGGCGGTCTCGTAGCTGGAATGCATCGCCAGCTGCGCCAGGCCGATGTCCAGGGTGTTGATGGACACATGCGCGCCGGAAATGTTGCCAAGGGTGGAACCGCCGGGCAGGTCGGAGCGGTTGGCGAAGTGCTGCACAGGCACGCCGGCGGCCTGGCAGATGTGGTGGAACACCGCCGCAGACACGCCGTCGGTGGTGTATTTCTGGTTGGCGTTGAACTTGATGACGATGCCCTTGTTCATCTCCACCTGGTTGAGCTGATCGGCGTATTCCGGGTGGTTGGGATGGGTGGCGTGGGCATTGTCCGCCGAGAGCATGAAGCTGGCGGACAGCGCCGTGCGGTAGGCTTCCGCGTTCATGCCCAGGCAGGCGGCGATGCGCTCCAGCACGTCCGACAGGAAGGTCGAATCCGCGCCCTGCTTGGTGCCGCTGCCGACTTCCTCATTGTCGAAGACGCAGCAGACGTTCACATGCGCCTGGTCGGGCAGATCCTTCAGCGCGCACACGGAGGCATAGGCGCATTCCAGGTCATCCAGCTGGGGCGCGGAGATGAATTCGCCGTTTGCGCCCCAGACGGTGCCGGGCATGCGGTTGTACAGGTACAGGTCATTGCCGATGATGGCCTCCTCCGGTATGCCGCAAGCCTCTGCGATCATCTTGCGGAAGCTGCCCTTGGCCGTGATGTCGCCCAGCAGGGGCATCAGATCCACCTGCGCGTTGTACTTGTAGCCGCTGTTGACCTCGCGGTTCATGTGGATGGCCACATTGGGGATCATCAGCAGGTCGCGGTCGATATTGACCAGACGGGTGTGGATGCCGTTTTCATCCTTGTAGAGCACGCGGCCGGCCACCGACAGCGGACGGTCGAACCAGGTGGAGAAGATCATGCCGCCATAGCGCTCGGTGTTGAGCTGCACATACTTGTCGCGCACGGTGAGCTCAGCATTCTCCTTGATCTTGAACGTCGGGGAATCGCTGTGGCTGGCGACGATATGGAAGTTGTCCGGCTGGGCCGCGGGCAGGGTAAAGGCGATCAGGCTGGAGCGGTTGCGGGTGACATAATACTTTCCGCCGGGGACAATCTGCCAGGGCTTGCACTCCTGCAGGGGGAGGAAGTCCTGCGCCTTGAGCAAGCCGCACAGGGAATCCACCGCGTGGAAGGCCGTCGGCGACGCCTTCAAAAAGTCAAACAGCCCCTGGATCTCATGCTGATTCATTTTCATATACCTCATCATTGCTTTTCATCGCAAGAAAGCTTGCCACCCCATTGTACCACATAGGCGGTCGAATGACCATGTGACATTCGGTATTTCCGCTGTACTTCGCCCTGCGGCGGCGCATTGGGGCAGCAAAAAGGCGGAGTGACGATGCACTCCGCCTCAGGGTGTCGCGGGGAAATTACTTGGAGAGGATGTGCTCGGCGGCCTGCATGCCGAAGACGACAGCGTTGTTGATCGCGGAGCCGCAGCCGACATAGTGGTAGTCTGTCACCTGCCACATGGTGATGCCGCCAGCGGCGTACAGACCCTCGATGGGGTTGCCGTCCAGGCCGATGACCTGCGCATGGCCGTTGATCTGCGGGCCGGAGAAGGACTCGTAGGTGTTGGGCTCCAGGGTGATCGCGTAGAGCTTGCTGTCCAGCTTGGTCATCATCTCAGGGGCACGGCCGAAATCCTCGTCCACGCCCTTGTCGCACAGCTCGTTGTAGCGGGTGATGGTCGCGGTCAGGGTGTCCGCGTCCATGCCCAGCTGAGCGGCCAGTTCAGCCGGCGTATCAGCCACAGCCACATGGCCCTTGGCCAGCATGGGCTCGAAGGTATCCTTCAGCGCGTCGAACTCATTCTGGTCGAAGATCGCCACGATGGTGGAATAGCCCAGCGCCAGGGCATCGTGTGCCAGGTCGTTGGCGGTCTTGGAGCCGTTGGTGAAGCGCTCGCCAGTGGGGGAAACGATGAACAGCTCCGGGTTGACGGCGCCGATCATGGCCTTGCCGCTCTCGTTGTCCACAAACATGGTGATGGAGTCGGGGGAATCCTGCATCCTGGCGCCGGCAGCTTCGGCCATCTTGTAGCCATCGCCGACGTTGGGGTTCGTGCGGGACGCACCGGCCAGCAGCGGCTCGGAGTGCTCGGTCATCATGGTCTTGTCGGCCGCGAAGCCGCCGGTGGCCAGGAGCACGTTTTCGGTGTTGAAGGTGTAGGTATCGCCGTTGGTCGCCGCAGCGCGGGCGCCGATGATTGCGTTCTGCTCGTTCTGGAGCAGCTCATTCACGCAGAGGTTGTTGATGATGGTGATATTCTCATTCTGCTGCGCCTTCTCGATCAGCGCGGAGATCATGCCGGCACCGCCGCCGATGGCAGAGGCCACGCGGGGCGCATGGATGGCACGGTAGGGGAAGGTGAAATCTGCCCACTGCACACCGTGTTCCGTCATGAATTCAAAACCGCCCTGGCTGTTCTCCGCCCAGATCTGAACGATCTCGGGATCGACCAGATCGCTGGTGAACAGATCCATCGCATCCTGATACATCGCCTCACCGCTGTCTTCAGTGATGCCCATGTCGCGCTCCACATAGCTGTTGGCGGCGTAATACAGGCCGTCGCAGCGGATGGACGCACCGCCCAGCACGGTCAGCTTCTCAGCGATGACGACATGCAGGCCGTTTTCAGCGGCAGTCAGGGCCGCAGTCAGACCGGCAGCGCCGGAACCAACGACCAGGACATCGGTGTCCATCGTCACGGTCTCGGGCGTATGGGCCTCCTTGGCCTTCTTCCACTCGTTCACGTTGGCACCAGCCTGCTCCAGGCACTTCTGGGCCGCATAGGTGTACACCGCGCGGGAGACAGTCGCGCCCGTAACGGCATCCACATTGATGCTCTGCTCGTTGATCAGCGTATCGTGCACGACGGTCCACGCCACAGTGCCGATGCCCTGCGTCTCGATGGACTCCTGCTGCGCGTCAACGATCTGGCCGTTCTTGATGGTCAGCGTCACGGTGACCTCACCATTGTGGCCATTCGTCGTGTAGGAATAGGTACCGTCCTGAATACCGGCGTTCTCAGCGGCGGCGAGCGGCAGCATGCAGCTGACCAGCAGCGTCATCGCAAGAACGAGAGACATCCACTTCTTCATGGGGAAGTTCCTCCTTGCTTTCTTTGCCTGTGCGCTTGCACATGCAGGGTATAAGATCCCTTCATACTGTATCCCCTGCGCGCGCCGGTGTCCAATGCCAAAGGCAAATGCATGCACGGCGGAGGCACATCTATTTGTTTTTTGCATGGATGCGCGATGTGACCGATGCATGCGACGCGGATATGGCTTGCCAATTCGGGCGGATTCTGTTATGCTTCTGATAGAGGAAAACAAGGCCGTCCGCAGGGATGGGAAAGGAGCCGATATGAAGCTGTCTTCGCTGCGTTCTTTTTTGATGATCGTCCGCTATGGCGGATTTACCAAGGCGTCCGAGCGGCTGTTTATTTCGCAGCCGACGCTCAGCCGGCAAATACAGGAGCTGGAGAAGGAACTCGGCGTGCAGCTCTTTCTGCGGGATCATAAAACGTTGACCCTGACGGCGGAAGGAAGGCTGCTCTGCCGCGAGGCGGAGGCGATCATCGAGCGCTGCGACCGTCTGCCGCAACTGTTCCATCCGGATAGCCTGACGGAGAAGTCGCCGCTGCCGGGATCGCTCCATGTAGGCATGCTCCGCTCCTTCAATACGCAGCATATCTATCAGGTGCTGGCGCAGCTGCGCAGATCGCATCCGGAGGCGGACATCATGCTCACGCAGGACACCGTATCAGGGCTGAAGCAAGGGCTGTCCGGCGGAAAATACGATGCGGTGGTGACGCTGGGGGCGTATTGCCGCGGGATGAAGCATGTCAGCGTGACGCCCCTGTGTACAAACTGCCTGCTGGTGGTCGTTGCGGCGGATCATCCCTTCGTCGGGCGGGACAGCGTCTCCATTGGGGAACTCGAAAATGAGGATTTCCTGCTGCTCAACAGAGTGGTTTCGCCCATCATTGTGGATTGGGTGATCGGGCTATGTGTTACCAGCGGCTTTTCGCCGGATGTGTCGCATTATATCAACACGCTGGAAGAGGGGCTGGAGCTCGCTGCGGCCGGCAAGGGTATCTCCTTCATCCATTCCGAGATGCTGATGGATGGGCTGGAGCAGAAATACAATGTGCGCTTCATCGGCCTGTCTGAATCGCAGACGCGCTTCAGCCTGGTGCTGGCCAGTCCGCGCCAGCTGCATTTCCCGATGCTCGATGAGATGATCGGTATGCTCGAACAGCGCGTTGCCAAGCGGCATTCGGCAGACAATATCATCCTGTAAATGAAATGTGTCCGCACAAATGAGGAGGCAGGGGCATGAAAAACAGCACACGAAAGGTGGCCCTGGTGGCGGCAGTGGCCATCCTTGCGTCATCGCTGACGGGATGCAGCCGTTCCGGCGGGGATGCGTCCACCAAGGGGGATGGCGTCGTGACCGCTGGCGCGCAGCCGGTAATCGCTGCGCAAGGGCCTGCGACGGATGCAGGCGCATTCACCCGGGATGCGGTGATCGATGTCACCGAATGGACGGAGGCGCTCGGGCTGACGGAGCAGCAGCGGAATTCGTTCTCCATGCTGTATCATCTGGCGATCGTCGCGGAGGAGATCCGCACATCGAAGGATAACCGACTGATGCTGGATGACATTTATACATCGCTGCTCAATGATATCAATCCGGGGGCGATCGATGAGACCACGCAGGCGCATCTGCGCAATCTGCGCGACATCATCAAGGCGTATCTGGATATCTCCGTCAAGCGGGAGCGGCTGCAGTATCTGCATAATCAGGATAAGGCGGCGTCCATCCGCCGGGCGATGCCGGATCCGCTGGCGGTGCTCTCCGTTGCCAATGCGCTGGATTGGAAGCGTCTGGCGGCGACGGTGGTGTATACGGTGGTGGACTCCTACACCGAATACAAAAACGCCAATGCGGAGGCGGATCGGGAATTCCTGCTCAGCGGGTGGGAGCTGGACGACGAGGAGAACGCCGTCGTGCAGAAAAATCGCGACCGGGCATTTGACTACATGGTGGATATCGTGCAGGAATATGGGCTGGATGGCAAATTGACGCTGAATGAGGAAGCCATCGAGACCTTCGCGGAGATCAATCAGATCGGGATCGTGCAGCAGAAGATCCGCCGACTGGAATCCGAAGAGGAGACTTACAAGCTGCTGGGCAACTACTGGCTGGAATTGGCCATGTGCTATTTCGAAAACGCGCAGTATGAAAAATGCCTGGAATGCGTCGCGAAATACGACGCGCTGTCCACGGGTATCTACCGCAAGGACTTCAACTATGTGCGCGTCCTCCCCCAGGCGGTTGTCGCGGCGCAGATGACCTACACGGGGGATGCCTATATCGAGGCGGCGGGGCATTTTGCCGATGCGATGATGGAAAACACCTCCGCGAAGGACTGGTCGGTGCGGTATTTCGCCGCGCAGGTGTATCTGGATCTGTACCGCAAAACGGAGGATCACGCGTATCTGGCGCGGGCGTACAACATCGCCTATGATCAGGTCGCCATCCTGGTGGATGAGCAGCGCCGGATGAATGCGGTGTATCTGGCGCCGGTGGAGGAATTGACAATCCAGGAGCCGGATTACCGGTTCATGAACGAAGAGGAAGAGAAAAAGGCGCGCGCGGATCATAAGGCGGAGCAAAAGCGGCTGAAGGAATACAACGCGGCGCAGAAAAAGGCACGGGAGACCGAACTTCCGGCGCTGTATGAGCCCTTCACCCTGTATTGCGATCTGCTCTTTGCCCTGGCCGATGAAATGGGCATTTCTCCGAGCGAGCAGGCCAATATCGAGGCGATCCTCCAGACGGCGGACAATGGCGTATTCCTGGTCAAGCCGGTGAACGACCGGTATTCCTTCTCCGCGAAGGAACGGGAGGACACGATCGAGCTGCGCAAGGATAAGCTCCTCATCCCGGCTGACCTTATGGCGGCGGAGGCCAGGGTGACCATCGCGGTCACGCAGAACGGCAGCACGACGGAATTTACCGATTGCGCGGTAACGAAAGTGGTCCGTGAAGGCACGGAAATGGATACCTTCGTGGCGCATGTGGAGAGCAAGCAGATGCGCGACCATACATGGACGCCCGATGCGCAGGTGACCGTCACGATCGACAACGGGGACGAAGGCATCATGCAGGTTTTCTATTTCAAAGTCAGCGAATATAAGGAGGGGCTGTGGGTGCTTCCGGATAAGGTGGTGTTTGAGGCATCATGATGAAAAGGATATGCGCCGCGATCCTCCTCCTGGTGACCATATGCGGCCTTTGCGCTTGTGCGCCGGGCGGGGATCATGCCTTCTGCATCACCTTCATCGATGTCGGCCAGGGTGATGCCGCGCTGGTCGAATGCGACGGGCATTATATGCTGATCGATGGCGGCGACAAGCGGGGCGGCCAGGCTGTCTACCGCACGCTGGAAGACCGGGGCGTCCGGCAACTGGATATCCTGGCGGTATCCCATCTGCATGAGGATCATATCGGCGGATTGGGCAGTGCGCTGGCCAATGTCACACGGATCGGAAAGGTGCTGAGCAACGCCGAGACCGCCGACACCAGGGCCTTCCGCGATTTCGAACGCGCCATCAGCGGCCTGGGCGCCATCACCGTTCCGGCCAAGGGAACACAATATAAATTGGGAAGCGCCACGGTGGAGGTGCTGGACGTTAGCGCGGAGGAAGACAACGATTCCCTGGTGCTCCTGGTGACCTACCGCCAGACGCGCTATCTCTTCACAGGCGACATCGAGAAAAACGCCCAGCGCCGCATGGTCGATACCCTGCAGGCGCGCAGCGGCGATTTCAAGGGGATCAGCCTGATCAAACTCCCCCATCATGGCGCCTACAACGATGAACTGGGCTTCCAGGACAACGAACTGCAGAGCCTGTTCCGCGTGTACGATCCGACCTACTTCATCATTTCGGTCGGCGCAGGGAACCAATATGGGCATCCGCATGCATACACGCTGAAGGTGATCGAGGATAAGCTGACCGGCGACGACCTGCCCTGGGCGGATCACGTCTTCCGCACCGACCGCCAGGGCTCGATTACCGTCTCCTCCAACGGCAGGCAGATTTGGGTGGGGATGGAAAAAACGCTCCCTGCTGCACCATGATATATGGGCGGCAGAGAGCGTTTTTCTATTTTGTTACCCCATCACCTGCTGCACTTTGCGCATCCATGACAGAACCTGCCATGCTTACTTCAGGCGGGCAAAATATGTCGCCAGCTTTTCATCACAGATGCGTTCGATCTCAGCTTTTTCGGCATCGCTCAGATGCTTCCAGACGGCTTCATCCATTTGAATGATCCCCAGCGTTTTGGTGTGGCGCATCATCTGCATGTCCTCAAACCGCTTGAAGGGATTGGAGAGGATATTGCGGGCGGCTGCGGCATCGGTGTATTCCCCTTTGGCGAAGATGCTGTTGCGTTTTTCCACGGGGGATCCGGCCGCACGTCGGCCTTCGTAATAATGCCGGAAATAGGCAACGATGTCATCCAGCTTGACGCGTCCCTTTGTGTCTGCATGCTGCAGAACCGCTTTGATCAGCACCGGTTTATAGGAATAACTCATGTCCATCTGCTGGATCATGTCCATGAACATATGCTTGCGGTTGCTGTCGTCGATCAGCGTCCAGCCGTATTGGTCGGCGTAGCGTTGCAGGGATTCTTCTTTGAAGTACTTGAACGTGCGATGCTCGCTCATGGGGACCACCAGATCAGGAACCAATCTGCCCTCGCGGACGTAACGCTCAATGGTTTCGGCCTGCACATCCACCCGACGGACAAACTCCATCTGCGAGATCATCCCGGCGGCTTCATCCTGCCAGTTGAAGATATCCACCAGCTCGTAGTCCATGGCATCGACCGGCCAATCCAGCAGTGCTTCGGGCTTTTCACCGCGGGCATACAGGTCATCTTCGATTGCCATTTGCCCATGCGGGGCAAGTGCCAGCTGGCCGGGTCTGTAATCCTTCAGCCGGAACAGGCGATGGAGGGAGTAAGGTGCGTTATACACCGTGGCATTATCCACAAAGTCGAAAACCATCAGGCTGTCCTTGCCCGGAGACAGACGCATGCCACGCCCTAACTGCTGTGTGTAGAGTACCTTGGACATGGTGGGCCGTGCCATGAAGAGCACTTCTGTTTCAGGGCAATCCCAGCCTTCGTTCAGCAGATCACAGGCACAAAGCACCTGGATCTCCCGGCTGACGAACTTAGGGCAAACGAACGGTCAGACCTTCCGGCTGGCCGATACGCTTGCTTTCTTCGATCAGTGTGATCAGTTCGCCGAATATTTTTGGGATGTTGCCGCGGTTGATCTCGTCGATGATAAAGACATAGTTCTTCTGTCTGGACTGGGCGAGCGCGACAGCTGGCCGATGCTTGTCAATCAGCTGATATACATCCGTCAGCGATATGCTGCCCATCCTGTATACAGAAGAGAGCGTCATGGAGGTTCCGCCATTCAGGTGCAGGATGTTCTCTTGGATATCCTTGACGATCCAGTCCACCTTGCGAAGACGCTTTAGCCGCGGATATTCATCATGCCACTCACAATCGCCGGTGACCACGCCGATCGCGTCAATGGTGGATGCACTGTAACAAGACAGAACAATGTCACCGATCTGCATCCTGTTCATGAAGGAATTCAACACAACGCGTCCGCCATGCTTGGAGAAATCGGTCGCGTCTGTGATGCTCTCGCCGTATTCGTCCCATCCGATGCGGACATGTCCTTCCTTTAGACACTCGCTGCGGATGGGATTGTCGCCAGTACCATCCAGCGAGACCTTCCAGATGGACGGATTCTCACCAATGCCGTAATCCGTGGTTACCGCGGCAGCTGGACGTTCGGCACGTTCGCAGAATCGCTTGAAGATCCCCGCCTGCACGCTGTAGTGAATATCTCCGGCCTCACTGTTTTCATCCTCGCCGGATACGATCGGGCGGATCCCTTCGATGAATTCTTCATAGCCGAAGGACTGGTGGAAGGTTGTGAATTCAATGCGGCCCTGCGCTTTATACGCATTGTAGCGAGCCAGCACATCACGATAGGGTTCGGCCACCACGGAAGCCAGTTCGCGATTCTCGATGATGGCCACAGCATAGGTCACCGTGTGGTAAGTCTTGCCGGTGCCGGGCGGACCGTACAAGATGGTGTTCAAACGAATGTCTGTCATAGCAGCATCGCCTTCCTGTGTGTCAGTGTGATGCTCATCCTGCATGGGCGGGATATCGAGCAGAGGATCCGATCTCTGTTCCGGGGCAAAATCCGCATCTTCCATGTAGGCGCTTCCGTAATAAATGATGTCCATCGTCAGCAAATGCAGCGCGTCATCCTGATAGCAGTCTTCATTCAGACGAGCCTGGCTCAGCGCTTGCAATGCTGCATCCTGCTTGACCTCAGCCAGAACGATCTCGCACATCCTGTTGTAGCTTTCGACCTTCCACACGATGGATCGTTGCTTGGGTTTTTCCTCGGAAAAACCAACACGATCGCGGAAAGTGGTAAACATCCGGGATTTGAACAGATAATACTTCTCAGGATATTCGAAGGCTAAATAGTCCGTCACAGCACGAAGATCCTGATAATGCTGAAGCGCTTTTTCACGTCCTGGTTCATTCAGCTTGTGTTTGTCAATATAGCGCTGGCAGCTCTCGCGGAATGCTGCTTGTAATGACGGATGACTTTCCTGATTTCGGCACGGACACGATCCGCTTCCTGCGGCGCAACAGCACGATCGGTCATGGTATTGCCTCCTGCGGTGTCATGGCGTAGTATGTAGGAACTATTATAGCACATGGAGGCGATCCTGCAAAGTGGAATTGTGAACACTGCCGCAAAGATGTGAGGGCGATCTAAGGCAACTGCGTCCGCTGCTTGCGATACCGATGGAATCGTGGTATACTAAAGATGGTGAATTATCGACTTATGCTTGAGCAAGGAGGCGAAGGCATGAACACGCAGAAATTGCCTGTGGGCATTGACAGCTTTGAAAAGCTGCGTAAAGAGGACTTCTATTATGTGGATAAGTCCGGTTTGATCATCGAGCTGATGCAAAACTGGGGCGAGGTCAATCTGTTCACGCGCCCTCGCCGTTTCGGCAAGACGTTAAACATGAGCATGCTCAAGTGCTTCTTTGAGATCGGCGGAGACAAGTCCATCTTCGAGGGGCTGAAGGTTGCCGAGGAGAAGCAGCTCTGCGATACCTACATGGGCAAATATCCCGTGGTGTTTGTGTCGCTCAAGGGCGTGGATGGGCTGGATTTCAACACAGCCTATAAGGCATTGTGTGAAATCATCCGCTTCGAGGCGCTTCGCCTGCAATTTTTAGCCGATAGCGAAAAAGCATCGGAGAATGAGAAGCAATCCTTGATGCGTATTTTGTCCGGTTGCTATGAGGCAGAGGATATTCGAGGATCGCTCAAGCTCCTGTGCTCCCTGCTGGAAAAGCACTACGGCCAGAAGGCCATCCTGCTGATCGACGAATACGATGTGCCGCTGGACAAGGCGTACCATCACGGTTACTACGACCAGATGATCGATCTGATCCGTGCGATGTTTGGTGCTGCACTGAAAACCAATGACAGTCTGTTCTTTGCGGTGCTGACCGGCTGCCTGCGGGTGTCCAAGGAGAGCATCTTCACAGGACTGAATAACCTGAAAGTGCACTCCATTTCCGATAATAAGTATGATGAATACTTCGGCTTCACGGATGAAGAAGTCCGGCAGATGCTGGCGAACTACGGCCAGGAATCCCACCTTGCCGAAACTCGCGAGTGGTACGATGGTTACCGTTTCGGCGGGCAGGACATCTACTGTCCGTGGGACGTGATCAACTACTGCGATGACCTTCGTGCGTCCGAGCGCGCTCAGCCCAAGGCCTACTGGATGAACACCAGCGGCAACGATATGGTGCGGCGGCTCATCAACAAGGGCACGGACGGCACGACCCAGATGGAGATCGAGCAGCTGATCGCCGGCGAGACCATCCGCAAGCAGCTGAACGAGAACCTGACCCACAATGAGATCGATGCGAATATCGAAAACATCTGGAGTCTGCTGTATATGACCGGATACCTGACCGTGGCAGATTATCCGGAACGCGGCTGGTATACATTGAAGATCCCGAACAAGGAAGTCCGGCAAATCTTTACTCAGCAGGTGCTGTCCTGGTTCAAGGACAAGACGCAGGCCGAAACCGGCAAGCTGACACAGCTGTACACCGCCTTCGAGCAGGGCGATACGGCGACCATCAAGGATTATCTGGACGAACAGCTATTGGACACCGTGAGCTTCTACGATGCCTACGAGTCCTTCTATCACGGCTTCCTGCTGGCGCTATTGAACACCTGCGCGGATTGGCGTGTGGCGTCCAATGCAGAAACCGGCAAGGGGCGCTGCGACATCATCGTCGAGCGGAAGGATCGGAAGATCGGGTTTGTGGTCGAAGTCAAGGACGTGAAGGACGAGGACAAGATGGACGCGGCCTGCGAAGCGGCGATGAAACAGATCGAAGAAAAGGACTACACCGCCATCCTGCGGCGGTATCGGTTCAAGAAGATCTGGACTTACGGCATTGCGTTCTGGGACAAGGAATGCAGGGTCGTGGCGAAAAAGCAATAATGCAAACGACGGACGAGCGGCCTAATGCAAGGGCCGACTCGTCCGTCTGTTGTATCGTGCTTGGGCATGCCTGGCTCAGCGGGTTAGCGAAAAGTCCCTCCGCCCAAATAGAAACAGCTCCCTTGCCAACGTGAGTGGAAGGGAGGTTCGTCTGGGTATGAAGTTGAGTGGGGATAAGAAAAGACCTCCCAGAAAACTGGAAGGTCGGAGTGGAGCATACCGGATTCGAACCGGTGACCTCTACAATGCGAATGTAGCGCGCTACCAACTGTGCTAATGCCCCAAGATGAGCGTCCTCAAAAGGACAAGAAACATTATAGCACAAGACGCGGGCGGATGCAAGCGGTTTTTTAATATTTGCGAAAAGAATTTTTGCGGATGCGAAAAGGGTGGAAAGGCAGGGGGCCTGGCGGCACCGGTAGGATCCGCGGAATGTCTGGCATGGCTGACAATGAATGGCAGCGGATGCGTCTGCGATCCGGAAAACGGGCTGGAATGCGGCATTCCGCCCGGGCGGAAGCGTCGTTTGCCCGGTTGACGGCGTTTCGCGGACGTGGTATAATCTATGCTGTATCTTTGTGCCGCTGTGCAGGCGGCAGAAGGGAGCCTCATGAACAAAAAGAACCTGCTGGTGATCGCCGCTGTGGTGGCGGTGGCCGTTCTCCTGCTGATCGTCAGCCTGACGGTCAGGCCGCAAAAGGCGGAGGAGAACACGGTCATCATCTCCGTGGACGGCAAGGAATACAAGCGGATCCCTCTCTCCGAGCCGCAGCTGGTCACGGTGGAACAGGCGGATGGCTGCGTCAACGTCATCGAAGTGACCAGTCAGGGCGCCGTGATGCTTTCGTCCACCTGTGATAATCAGCTCTGCGTGGGGATGGGCGAGGTCACAGTGGAAAACTGGCCATATCGCGCCAATCAGCAATTCATCATCTGCCTGCCCAACCGGGTGAGCATCGAACTGGCGGTGACACAATGACAGGAAAAAACAGAACAAAGGGCATCCGCCTGCTGGCACTGCTGCTCTGCGCGCTACTGCTGACGGGCTGCACGGCGAAGGATGTATCCGAGAGCGGCGCGTCGCTCATCCCAACGGCGAACGCGGAGAAAACGCCCGACCCCAATGCCAAATCCACCGGCGTCGGCTTCTACTTTGACACGGTGGTCTACCTGACCCTCTGGGGTGCGCCGGACGGCCTGGTGGACGAGGTGTGGGAAGCCTGCAAGCACTATGAGAACCTGCTGAGCAAGACCATCGAAGGCAGCGATGTCAGCCGGATCAACGCATCGGGCGGAAAGCCTGTTCAGGTGGATCCGGAAACATACGCCATCCTGAAGGAAGCCAAGGAGATCAGCCGCCTGACCGGGGGCGCGTTCTCCGTGACGATCGCGCCCATCACGGCGCTGTGGAGCTTCACCGGCACGGCCAGCAACAGCGTCCCCACGGATGAAACACGCCTGAGCCTTCTCCCCCTGGTGGATGATCAGCAGATCGTCCTGGGCGAGGACGGCACGGTGACGCTTCCGGCGGGGATGCAGATCGATCTGGGTGGCATCGCCAAGGGCTACATCGCGGATAAGGTGGCTGCTATCATCCGCGAGAAGGCCACGGCCGGTATCATCTCCCTGGGCGGCAATGTGTATACGGTCGGCCAGAAGCCGGACGGTTCCCGCTTTTCCGTCGCCATCACCGATCCGCTCCAGCCTTCCGCGTCCAAGTCCATCATCTATACGCAGGACTGCACGGTCGTCACCAGCGGCACCTATGAGCGCGGCTTCAACTTCGGCGGCGTGCGCTATCATCACATCCTCGATCCGCAGACCGGCTGGCCCTCTCAGTCCGACCTGGTCAGCGCCACGTTTGTGATGGCCTCCTCCATGGAGGCGGATGCGCTGGCCACAGCCTGCATCGTCATGGGCAGCGAAAAGGCTCTCGCCCTGGCGGAAGGTCGCGGCGTGGATGCGCTGTTCATCCGTGCGGATGGCAGCATCATCACCACCGAGGGTTTTATGGAAAAGTATGACCACATCCTCTATGCTGATCTGTTCAAACAGTAACCTACCCCTGATACATGCTTTGTTTTAAGGAGGCAATCACCATGACCAATCCTGTTGCGAAGAAGCAGATGCCTGCATTTCTGGTGCTGACGATCATTTGCCTGGTCGCTGCGCTGGCGCTGGCTGCGACCAATGCCATCACCGCTGGCCCCATCAAGGAGCACGAGATGGCGGCTCAGCGCGAGGCCTTCGGTGCCGTGATGGCGGCGGAGGAGTATATCGAGCTGGAGATCCCCGAGGGCAGCGGCCTGTCCGCCCTGGTGGAAGCGCGTGCGGGCGGCGAGACCGTCGGCTACTGCGTGGTGGCGTCCTCCAGCGGCTATGCCGGCCCCGTGGCTGTGACCCTGGGCATCGGCGTGGATGGCAAGATCACCGGCGCGAAGATCGGCGACACCAACTTCGCCGAGACCAGCGGCTTTGGCGCGCGCTGGCTGGCGGAAGGCCAGACCGAGCAGTTCATCGGCGTTGACCTGGCTGAGGGTGGCGCGATCGAGGCGCTGTCCGGTGCGACCGTGACCTCCACGGCTGTGCTGAATGCCTCCAACACCGCCACCGCTGCGGTGAATCAGCTGCTGGGCAATGGCCGCACCGAGCCGGTGTTCGTCTTCGGCGTGGTGGAAAAGGCCCCTGTGGAGCAGATGGAGCTGACTGGCGAAATCTACAAGGGCACTGCGCGCGGCTTTGCCTCCGACGTGACCGTGGAGCTGACCCTGGACGCCAATGGCGCCATCACCGGCCTGGTCATTGACTCCGCCGGCGAAACGGCTGGTTTCGGCCAGCGCTGCATGGAGGAGCCCGACTTCACCGCGCAGTTCATCGGCAAGACTGCT
>CAZIUA010000006.1:30606-59490 GCA_964542315.1 uncultured Faecalibacterium sp.
CCGCTGACGCTGGGCGAGGGCGTGGATGCGCTGACTGGCGCGACCGTGACCTCCAAGGCCGTGGTGAATGCCATCAATGCCGCCGTGACCGAGCCTGCGGCGGATGAACCCGTTGAAGAGCCTGCGGTGGAGGCGTCCGCCGAGCCCGTGGGCGAGAAGATGACTGCCAAGGCGCAGGGCTTCCAGAGCGAAGTGACTGTGACTGTGACCGTGGATGCGGGCGTGATCACCGGCATCGAGGTGGATTCCACCGGCGAGACCGCTGGCTTCGGCACCCGTTGCGGCGAGGACGCGGCCTTCCTGAATCAGTTCATCGGCAAGGCTGCTCCGCTGACGCTGGGCGAGGGCGTGGATGCGCTGACTGGCGCGACCGTGACCTCCACCGCCGTGGTGAATGCTGTGAACAGCATGTTCCCCGCTGAGGAAGTCGCTGTTGAGCCCGTGGCGGAAGAAATCCCTGCTGAAGAAGTCGCGACTGAGCCCGCTGAGACTTTCACGGCCTCCGCGAAGGGCCTGCTGTCCGATGTGACCGTGACCATCACCAAGAATGAGGACGGCAGCATCGCGACGATCGCGGTGGATGCGTCTGGCGAGACCGAAGCGGTGGCGAAGCCCTGCACCGAGGAAGCCTTCCTGAGCCAGTTCGTGGGCAAGGTCGGCCCCTTCGAGAATGTGGATGTGGTGTCCGGCGCGACTTTCACCTCCAACGCGGTGATCACTGCGCTGAACAGCCTGTTCCCCGTGGAAGAAGCGGCAGTGGAGACCTTCACGGCCTCCGCGAAGGGCCTGCTGTCCGACGTGACCGTGACCATCACCAAGAACGAGGACGGCAGCATCGCGACGATCGCGGTGGATGCGTCCGGCGAGACCGAAGCGGTGGCGAAGCCCTGCACTGAGGAAGCCTTCCTGAGCCAGTTCGTGGGCAAGGTCGGCCCCTTTGAGAATGTGGATGTGGTGTCCGGCGCGACTTTCACCTCCAACGCGGTGATCACTGCGCTGAACAGCCTGTTTGAGTGATCGTCCCCCAAAAAAAGAAAAACGCTGTCCTGTTCCGTGATGGAGCAGGGCAGCGTTTTTGGTTCAGGGATCAGCCGTTGGTGGGATCCTCGGGGTGTTCGTCCGGTGCGGCGTGATAGATCACATCCGGCGCGACGGGGGCCTCTGCAGGAGCATCTTCCGCCGTCGGCTCGTCTTCCGCGGGAGCATCTTCTTCCGCCGGCATGCCATATTCCGCCTCGGCCGCGGCGTCCGCCTGATCGGCCTCATCCAGCTGACGGCGCAGCTCGGCGCGCTCCTCAGCGGTCATGGTGTCCACAGTGGTTTCGGGCTTGGAAGCGACCTTCTTCGCGGCAGATCTCGCCTTTTCGCCCAGGTCGCGGGCGCGGCGCTTGAGGTCGTCCACAGTGTCCTGATTGTCGTGCAGGGTCTTTTCGCCCTTGCGCACCAGCGCCCTGGCGATCTTGCCGCCGCCCTCCACGATCGCCGCTGCGGCGCCGACGCTGGCATATCCCACATCGCGCAGGATGCTGTTCAGCTTGCTCATATCATGGCCTCCTTCATACATGCTTTGCTATTGTGCCTTGGTGACAGCATCAGTATACCCTTTTTGCGCCGGAAGAACAAGGAAAAGAGGATTAGAAATCATCTGGAATTCTTAATCCCGTATTAGAAAATGCCTGCCCGGTGTGTTCGGACAGGCATTGGGGATCATTCCTCTTCTTCTTCCTCGGGGAGCTCAGCGTTGTGATAGACGTTCTGCACGTCGTCGTTCTCCTCGAGCATTTCCAGCAGCTTCTGGATGTTCTTGATGGTGTCCTCGTCGGTGACGGAGACGGTGTTCTGGGGGATCATATCCACCTCAGCGGAGAGGAAGGTCAGACCCTGACCCTCCAGCGCCTCGCGGACGGCGGAGAAATCAGCGGGGGTGGTGTAGATCTCGTAGCAGTCCTCCTGGGTCTGCATATCTTCAGCACCCGCGTCGAGGGCCTGCATCATCAGCTCTTCCTCGTCGATGCAGGGGGCCTTTTCCACGACCAGCAGGCCCTTCTCGTCGAACATGAAGGACACGGAGCCGGTGGTGCCCAGGTTGCCGCCGTTCTTGGCGAAGCAGTGGCGCACGTCGGAGGCGGTGCGGTTGCGGTTGTCGGTGATGGTGGTGACGATCACGGCCACGCCGCCGGGGGCATAGCCTTCGTAGGTGATCTCCTCATACACCACGTTGGACAGCTCGCCGCTGGCCTTCTGGATGGAGCGCTTGATATTATCGTTCGGCATGTTGTTGGCCTTGGCCTTGGCGATGACGTCGCGCAGCTTGTTGTTGCTTTCGGGGTTGGCGCCGCCAGCGCGCACGGCGATGGCGATCTCACGGCCAATCTTGGTAAAGATGGCGCCGCGGGCCGCGTCGGCCTTGCCCTTCTTGGCCTGAATATTATGCCACTTGGAATGTCCGGACATGGAAATACCTCCTGTATATCAATGCAGTGTTAACAAAGAACACTTTATTATACCACCGGATAGGAGGATTCGTCAAGCATAGGCGACATGGTTGATGCGAAAGTTCGGCAAAAACGGCCGCGGGCGGACAAAGCGCATGCCCTTCGCCCTTGTGAAAGTGGAAAAAACGTGGTACAATATCCCTGTTTATATAAGAGAGAACGGGACCACAACAGGAGGAAAACCATGGAAAAGCAAACCAGATCCCTCCCCACAGGGACGCTCATCAAGCGCTTCCTGCCCTACTTCACCAAGCACAGGAAAACGGTGGCCTTCGACCTGTTCTGCGCGGCGCTGACCACCGTGTGCGAGCTGGTGCTGCCGCTGATCGTGTCGGAGATCACCAACAGGGGCGAAACTGACCCCGCCAGCCTGACCTGGCAGTTCGTGCTGACCATGGGCGGCCTCTACATCCTGCTGCGCATCATCGACGCGGCGGCGAATTACTTCATGCAGTCCGTGGGTCACATCATGGGCTCCCAGATGGAAACGGACATGCGAAGCGACCTGTTCCATCATGTGCAGCAGCTGTCCTTCAGCTTCTTCTCCGAGGCGAAGGTCGGCCAGATCATGGCGCGCATCACCTCCGACCTGTTCCAGGTGACGGAATTCGCCCATCACTGCCCGGAGGAATTCTTCATCGCCGCCATCAAGATCGCCGTCAGCTTCACCGTGCTCTGCGGGATGAACATCCCCCTGACGCTGCTGGTCTTTGCGGTGCTGCCCTTCATGCTGGGCTTTTCGTATCATTTCAACCATAAGATGCGCCGCGTCATGCGGGCGCGCAACAAGCAGGTGGGCGAGATCAACGCCCAGGTGGAGGATTCCCTGCTGGGCATCCGCGTGGTGAAGTCCTTCGCCAACGAGGCCATTGAGGAGGAGAAATTCCGCCAGGGCAATCAGAAATTCCTCGACCTGAAGGCGCTGTCCTACAAGGTCATGGCCCAGTTCGGCACCTCCAACCGCATCTTTGACGGCCTGATGTACATCATCATCGTCATGGCGGGCGCGCTGCTGATCGGCCAGGGCGAGCTCACCCTGGCGGAATTTACCGCGTATCTGCTCTATGCCACGGTGCTGCTGAACTCCATCCGCCGCATTGTGGAATTCACCGAGCAGTTCCAGCAGGGCATGACGGGCATCGAGCGCTTCTTCGAGGTGATGGATGCCCCCATCGACATCGAGGATGCCCCCGACGCCAAGGAGCTGAAAAACGTCCGCGGCGCTGTGACCTTCGACAATGTGTCCTTCCACTATGGCAAGGACGAGGCGGAGGTGCTCCACGGCCTGAACCTCTCCGTTCAGCCCGGACAGTCCATCGCGCTGGTCGGCCCTTCCGGTGCCGGCAAGACCACCCTGTGCAATCTGCTCCCCCGCTTCTATGACGTGACGGGCGGACGCATCCTCATCGACGGCGAGGACATCCGCCACTTCACCCAGAAGAGCCTGCGTCAGGCCATCGGCGTGGTGCAGCAGGATGTGTACCTCTTTGCCGGCACGGTGTATGAGAACATCGCCTATGGCAAGCCCGGCGCGACCCGCGAGGAGGTCATCGAGGCGGCGAAGCTGGCCGGTGCGCATGAATTCATCACCGCGCTGCCGGATGGCTACGACACCTACACGGGCGAGCGCGGTGTGCGCCTCTCCGGCGGACAGAAGCAGCGCATTTCCATCGCCCGCGTGTTCCTGAAGAACCCGCCCATCCTCATCCTGGATGAGGCCACCTCCGCCCTGGACAACGAGAGCGAGCACATCGTCCAGCAGAGCCTGGAAAAGCTGGCGCGCGGCCGCACCGTCTTTACCATCGCCCACCGCCTGACCACCATCAAGGGCGCCGACGTGATCTGGGTGCTGACCGAGAATGGCGTGGAGGAAATGGGCGACCACAAGACCCTCATCGAGAAGGGCGGCATCTACGCCGGGCTGTACGCCATGTATACCGCGGATCGGTAAGTTGATGAACGAGACAAGAAATGAACGGGTAAGCCCAAATGCCCGTGTGCTGCGTAAAACAATGACCCAGGAAGAACGCCGCTTATGGTATGATTGCCTCAAGAACTAGCCTGTCACAGTCAATCGTCAGAAGGTAATTGGGCGATATATCGTCGATTTTTACTGTGCATCAGCCAAAATCGTGATCGAACTGGACGGTTCACAGCACTACGAACCTGATGCGCAGGAAGCAGATCGCACGCGGGATACATATCTGAACAGTCTGGGACTCAATGTCTTACGCTACACAAATCACGATATTAACCGGAAATTCAAAGAAGTCTGCGAAGATGTTGACAGGCATCTCGTGCCGGTTTCCACCTCATCACCGCCTGCGGGCGGAGCTTTCCCACGAGGGGAAGCCAAGGAGGGTGTTGCGCAAAGCTTTCCCCTTGAGGGGAAGACGGATGAGGTGGAATAGTGCATACTTACAACACAAGGAGGAACAAGCATGCTTCTGGAGAAGGCTGTTCAGGCTGATTTTGCCCCCGTATGCGAATTGTATCAGGCGACGTGCGCGGATATGCGCGCGAATGGGAACCATCAGTGGCAGTGGGGCGGTTATCCCAACGAGACGCTGGTGCAGGGGGATATCGACGCGGGGACGCTCTATGTTTTGCGTCAGGATGGAAAGATCGCGGCCGTTGTGGCGGCGGATACCTGCTTTGAACCGGTCTACGACGAGATCAACTGGCTCTTTGGCGTGAAGCCCGGCTCGTTCCACCGCTTTGCCATCGCCCCGCAGGCGCAGGGGCAGGGCCTGGGCCGCAAGATCATGATGGAGCTGCTCGAGATCCTGCGCGGACTGGGCTGCGACAGCCTGCGCTGCGACACCTTCAGTGAGAACCACCGCGCGCTGGCGCTGTACCGCAGCCTGGGCATGCGCGATGCGGGTGCTGTGTATTATGAGGGTGAGGGGGACGGCAAGCCCTTCCTGACCCTCGAAATGCCCCTGACGGAGGATTGCCCCCTGCTGCCCCTGCGCATGCACCCGGCCTTCCGCGGCGGCAAACTGACCCCCTGGGGCGGCGAGAAGCTGCGCACGGTGTACGGCAAGCCCATCGCGGAGGTGCCCACGGGCGAGAGCCTTGAAATCAGCTGCATTCCCGGTCTGGAGTCCACCGATGATACCGGCGTGAAGCTGCCCGACCTCATCGCCCGATACGGCGGGCGTCTGGCAGGCAAGTATGCGTCAGAGACCTTCCCCCTGCTGCTGAAATTCATCGATGCGGCGGAATCCCTCTCCGTGCAGGTCCACCCGGACGATGCCTACGCCCATGCCAATGAGCATGGCAAGCTGGGCAAGACCGAGGCCTGGCTCATCCTGGATGCCCCCGAGGGCAGTCAGCTGGTGTATGGCATCCGCCATGGCACGACGCTGGCGGAACTGCGCACGGCCTGTGAGGCTGGCGCGGCGGTGGAGCCCCTGCTGCGCCGTGTGGACGTCAAGCCCGGCGATGTGTGCTTCATCCCGGCGGGCTGCGTCCATGCCATCGGCGCGGGCATCATGCTCTATGAGATCCAGCAGTCGTCCGACGTGACCTATCGCTTCTATGACTGGGATCGGGTGGACAAGCAGGGCAACCGGCGCGAGCTGCACATCGACAAGGCGCTGGACGTGACCGACCTGGACTTCACGCTGGATCCCATTCCGGCGCCGGATGCACCCCTGGCTCGCATGCTGGACGAGAAGTACTTCACCCTCGACCTGCTGAAGGCGAACGGTGAGCAGCCCGTGCCGGCGATCGACCATTTCGGCCTGCTGACTGCGCTGGAGGGCGACCTGACGCTGACCTGGCAGGGTGGGCGTCACGCGCTGAAAAAGGGCGAGAGCCTGTTCATCCCTGCGGCCTCCCCCGCGCTGACCCTTGTGGGCGAGGGACGCGCCGCACTGTCCATGCCGCGCTGAGCGTGTGCTGAGAGAGGATCATGAAAGAAAATCTGAATGCCGCGCTGACCCGGCTGAAGGAAGGCTTCACCGGCGAAAAGCTGAAGCAGAACCTGAAAAAGGCGCTCCAGTTCATCGCAAATCCGCGCCTGCTGCTGTGCTTTTTTGTCGGGTGGATGATCACCAACGGCTGGTCGTACATTCTCTTTGGCGTGGGGACGTATCTGGACATCGAATGGATGATGGCGGTCTCCGGGGCGTATCTGGCGCTGCTGTGGCTCCCCTTCACGCCGGAGAAGATCATCACCTGCGCCATTGCCATCGCGCTGCTGCGCTGGCTCTTCCCCGGCGACCAGAAGACCCTTGCGGTGCTGCACGCCTGGCACGAGAAGGCAAGGAAAGCTTTCCACGCGCACAAGGCAAAAAAACAGGCAACAACATACGAAGACGAGAAATGATCAGGGAGTAGGCGTTAGGGAAACGCTGATCCATCGGGAAAGCAGCCAGGCGGGAGCGGAATGGCTCCCTTGTGTAAAGGGAGCTGTCGCGCTTGCGCGACTGAGGGATTGCTGATGTGAAAAGGGAGGCTTCGCCTTGTTTATTCACCCCTCTCGCCACCCATTTTCGCGATCAGGTCGAATGTGACTTTGGAAATGGTCGCGCAGAGTTGTCTTCTCCTGCGACGCCGTGGGCGTCGGTATCATCTCGGGCTGGATGCGCGAAGGCGGTCCGTCGTTCTCAATTCCTCATTCCTAATTCATAGATTCATCGATTCTGAATCGCAATTCAGAAGGAAAAGGAGCTTGTGTTATGCGTCAACTGATCCCTGCTTACGAATTCCGCCGCCGTGCGCGCGTGCGGATGAAGCCCGTGCTGCCCATTCTGGTGCTGGTGGCGCTCATTGCGACGCTGCCCAGCCTCATCAGCAGCACCGTGATGATCCTCGCGGACGCCGATCCGACCGTCCTCACCACGGACCTGACCAACCGCATGCTGCAGATCGTGGAGAACACCTCCATGACGGATGTGCAGACGGCCGATGCCCTGTCCGCTGTGCAGGAGAACTACTATGTGTCCCTGGAAAACTTCCTGGAGGACAAGGGCGCGCTCCTGTGCGGCCTGCTGCTCCTGGTGGGCATCCTCGGCCCGGTGCTGAACCTCGGCCTCGTCAATGCCTATCTGCATGCGCTGCGCCAGAAGGAATTCACCCCGGCCATCGCGCTGAGCCGCATGTCCTCCATCCTGAAGGTACTGGGACTGCAGATCCTCACCACCCTGAAGACCGCGGCATGGATGCTCCCTGGCATGGCGGTGTCCCTGGCTGGCGTGCTGGCGATGGCGTTCAGCAACATGAGTCTTGGACTCCTGCTGAGCCTTGCGGGCATCATTGCGGCCTGCGTCATGGGCATCATGGCGGCGTACCGCTATGCGCTGGCCGTCTATGTCATGGCGGATGACCCGTCCGTCCGTATCCGCGAGTGCATCCGCCGCAGCAAGGAAGCCATGAAGAACCGCAAGATGGAGCTGTTCAGCCTGGAGCTTTCCTTCATCGGCTGGCGCTTCCTCCTGAGCCTGGCGCAGGAGCTGCTCATCAGCCTCTGTGGTGCGGTCGTCGGCCAGACCCTGGGCATGTTCGCCTCCCTCTTCCTCACGGTGTATGTCGGCTGTGCGCTGACGGCGTTCTATCAGGCGTATGTCTGCGGCCGGGAGGACTTCGTCGAGGCGGATGATCCCGCTGACGGGAGCAAAATGACGGAATAATCAATTGAAAATGCAAAAATGCCCGGACACATCCCTGCGGAAATGGGGAAATGTCCGGGCGTTTGCAATTCTATTTTGCGAAATATGCATTTATTCTGCTTTTTCTATTGATTTCAGGGGAAATGGGCGGTATAATGAAAGCCACGGCGCCGAAGGATGCATCATCCGCCGCGGCGTGCCAGACGAAAACGAACTTTGCAGGAGGCCCTCCACTATGATGCTTTCCATTTCTCACCGCTGTCAGTCCATCTCCCCTTCGCTCACGCTGTCCATCGATGCGCGTGCCAAGGAAATGAAGGCCGCAGGGGTGGATGTGATCAGCTTTGGCGCAGGCGAGCCGGATTTCCCCACCCCGGCGCATATTATCGAGGCCGCCAAGGAGGCGCTGGATCAGGGCATGACGCGTTATACGCCCGCATCCGGCACCTTCGAGCTGCGCAAGGCCATCTGCGACAAGCTGGAGCGGGACAACGGGCTGTTTTACAAGCCCCAGGACATCGTGGTGTCCTCCGGCGCGAAGCACAGCCTGTACAACATCTTCCAGACCATCCTCGATCCCGGTGACGAGGTGCTCATCCCCACGCCCTGCTGGGTGTCCTATCCGGAAATGGTGCGCATGGCCGGCGGCGTGCCGGTGTTCATCCCCACCAGCGAGGCGACGGACTTCATCCCCACCAAGCGCGATATCGCCTCTCGCGTCACACGGCGCACTAAGGCGATGATCATCACCAGCCCGTCCAACCCCAACGGCAGCATCTGGCCGAAGGAGATGCTCCAGTTCGTGGCGGATCTGGCGGTGAGCCATCCCTTCTATGTCGTGTCGGACGAGATCTACGAGAAGCTGATCTATGACGGGGAGAAGCATTTCTCCATCGCCAACTGCTCGGAGGAGATCAAGAACCAGACCTTCGTGGTCAACGGCATGTCCAAGGCGTATGCCATGACGGGCTGGCGCATTGGCTATGTGGCCGGGCCGCTGCAGGAGATCAAGGCCATGACCTCCTTTCAGTCCCACGCCACGTCCAACCCCAATTCCATCGCCCAGTATGCCGCGATGAAGGCGCTCCAGAGCGGGGACGACTGCATCAAGCCCATGGTGGCGGAATTCGAACGCCGCCGCAACGCCATGGTGGAGAAGATCAACCAGATCCCCGGCCTGAGCTGCCGCAAGCCCAAGGGTGCGTTCTACATCATGCTCAACATCGAGCAGGTGATGGGCAAGAGCTACGACGGGCGCGTGATCGACAGCTCCCGCACCTTTGCGGAGCTGCTGCTGGCGGAGAAGCATGTGGCGGTGGTGCCGGGCGTGGCCTTTGAGGCGGAAGGCTTCTGCCGGCTGAGCTACGCCGTGTCGATGGAAAATTGTATGGAGGGCCTGCGTCGCATCGAGGACTTCGTCAGCGAACTGACCGACGCAGGGTACACCTACTGATGCGGACAATGGAGAATCCCTGATTCATCATTGCTCCATGTTCCGCCGAATCAGGGCGAAACGATCGGTTTGTAGGGGGCGTTTTTGTGCTTGAGTTTGACAAGAAGCAGAATCTCCTGATGCAGGCGCGCTATCAGTATGAGCTTCAGGATGTGACGGAGCCCAACCTTTATCGCGACATATTCGATTATCAGTCCATCCCCAAGGTCGCCTTCAATATGCGTACCGTCCCCATGGAGATGCCAGAGGAGATCTGGATGACCGACACCACCTTCCGCGACGGGCAGCAGTCCGTCAGCCCCTTCACGGTGGAGCAGATCGTCCACCTGTTCGGGCTGCTCAGCCGCCTGGGTGGCCCCAAGGGACTGGTGCGCCAGAGTGAGTTCTTCGTCTACACGGAGAAGGACAAGGCTGCACTTCATGCCTGCCAGGATCTGGGACTGAAATTCCCGGAGATCACCACCTGGATCCGCGCCAACGAGAAGGATTTCGAGCTGGTGAAGAATGAGGGCATCAGCGAAACGGGCATCCTCGTGTCCTGCTCGGATTATCACATCTTCAAGAAGATGCACCTGACCCGCCGCCAGGCGCTGGATAAGTACCTGGGCATCGTCAAGGCGGCGCTGTCGCGGGGGATCAAGCCGCGCTGCCACTTTGAGGACATCACCCGTGCGGATTTCTACGGCTTTGTGCTGCCTTTCGCGGAGGAGCTGATGAAGCTCTCGGCGGAATCCGGCGTGCCGATCAAGATCCGCGCCTGCGACACCATGGGCTATGGTGTGCCCTACCACGGTGCCGCCACGCCGCGCAGCGTCCCCGGCATCATCTACGGCCTGCGCCACTATGCGCGCGTTCCGGCGGATCAGCTGGAATGGCACGGGCATAACGACTTCTACAAGGTGGTGGCGAACGCCGGGGTGGCGTGGCTGTACGGCTGCTCGTCGATCAATTGCTCCATTCTGGGCATTGGCGAGCGCACGGGCAACTGTCCGCTGGAGGCGATGGCCATTGAGTATGCATCCCTGCGCGGCACGACCGACGGGATGGATCTGACGGCTATCACCGAAATGGCGGACTACATGGAGCGCGAGATCGGCCTGGAGATCAGTCCGCGTCAGCCCTTCGTGGGACGTCACTTCAACGTGACCCGTGCGGGCATCCATGCCGACGGCCTCCTCAAGGACGAGGAGATCTACAACATTTTCGACACCAAGACGATCCTGAACCGCCCTGCGCTGGTGGCGGTGGATGCGACCAGCGGCCTGGCCGGCGTGGCGCACTGGATCAATACCTATTTCCGCCTGGACGGCGCGCAGCAGATCGCCAAGTCCGACCCGATGGTGATCGCCGTGCGCGAACAGGTGGCGGCGCTCTACGCTCAGGGACGCAACACCGTCATGGGTGATGAGGAGCTGGAGATCATGGTGCGCAACTACGACGTGGAACGCTACGAGCGTCTGATCTTCCACAAGAGCCGGTAAATTCATCAGGAATGATGAATGGCAAGTGTTTTGCTGACTGTGCGCAGCCGGTACGACCTGATTGCAAAAGCCTGCAAGCGTTTTGCCTGCAGGCTTTTTTGTATGCTTGATCTTATTCCGCCGCGACCACCTGGAAGGACTCCAGCACGGTCTGCACCATCGCGTCATCCAGCAGGGTGAAGGTGATCGTATACTGGCAGCCATTCTCCACGGTCATCATGGTCTGCATGTTCATGCCGTAGAACACCAGCTTCACGCCGTACCACTGGTGGTCGCCGATGGTCTGAATGTCCAGCAGGGTGACGTCCTCTTCCGGCACGCCCAGGGCAGCGTACTGCTGAATGATGCTCGCATCCAGCAGGGACTTCATCTGCACTATCTGCTTCATCGTCAGGGAGGCAGTGGTGGCCTGAATGTTCAGGTTGGCGGCCAGGTTGCTGTCATAAACGACCATCATGTTGCTGGCCTGGATGGCATCAAAGTAGGCAGCGAGCTGGCTGGCATCCTCCAGACCCATCGCAACTGCCAGAGACTGCTGCGTCGCATCCGAATCGAAGTAGCTCTTCATCGTTTCGGAATTCATGGGGATGAAGTCAGCCGGGACATCGAAGTGATAGTCGCCATCGGGGGACACGAGGGTCTGCAGCGCGTTGAGCGGATCCGCCTCAGGGGACGCGATGAGCTGGGTTCCTGAGAATGCGGCGTTCACCCGGAAGGACTCGAGGACGAGCTGCATCACATCCTCCTCCATACCGGAGAAGGTGAGGGTGTACTGTACGCCGTCCACGATGGTCATGCGGGAATTGATCGTCACGCCGTTCAGCACTACCTGAATGGCATACCACTGGCGGCCGCCGACCTCCTGCATGCCCATCAGGGTGATGTCTTCCTCTTTGGCGCCCAGTGCGCAATACTGCTGCACGATGGTGCTGTCCAGCAGGGACTTGAACAGTACCATCTGCTCCATGGTCATGGCGGCAACGCTCGTCTGCGCATTCACGTTGCCCGTCATATCGCCCGAATAAACAAAGAGCATGTTGCTGGCTTCGATCACCGCAAAGTACGCATCCAGCTGGCTTGCATCCTCCAGGCCGAACACCTGCGCCAGCATGTCTTGCATCTCATCCGAGGTGAACAGCGTTTTCATGATCTGAGAATTCATGGGGAGATAATCCGCCGGAACATCGAAGCCATAGCTCCCATCGGGGGACAGGAGAGCTTGGGTCTGCACGGTCGTTTCCGCCGTCGCGGTGCAGCATACCAGTATCAGCAGCGCCATCAGCAGGGCGAGCATTTACTTCATTCGTGTTCTTCCTTTCAAAGCTGCAGAGGTTTTCCCCTGCTTACTATATTTATCATATCACAAAGAAAAGGCGCATGCAAGAAAAACTCGCATGCGTCGGGGAAAGCTGTTTACTTGAGCACCTTGCGCAGGAAGTCCTGTGTGCGGGGCTGCTGGGGATCGTCAAAGACGGCCTCGGGCTTGCCCTGCTCGACGATGTAGCCGCCGTCCATGAAGATGACGTGATCCGCCACCTGACGCGCAAAACCCATCTCGTGGGTGACGACCACCATGGTCATGCCTTCCTTGGCCAGCTGGGTCATGACGTCCAGCACTTCGCCGACCATCTCAGGGTCCAGGGCGGAGGTCGGCTCGTCAAAGAGCATGACGTCCGGGTTCATGGCCAGCGCGCGGACGATGGCGATGCGCTGCTGCTGTCCGCCGGAAAGCTGACGGGGGTAGTTCAGCGCCTTGTCCTGCAGGCCGACGCGGCGGAGCAGCTCCATCGCACGGGCTTCCGCCTCATCCTTGTGCATGCCCTTGAGCTTCATGGGCGCAAGGGTGATGTTCTTCATGATGGTCAGGTGAGGGAAGAGGTTGAACTGCTGGAAGACCATGCCCATCTTCTGGCGGATCTTATTGATGTCGCAGCGGGGATCGGTGATGTCCTGCCCCTCGAAGAGGATGGTGCCGCCGGTGGGCTGCTCCAGGAGGTTCAGGCAGCGCAGGAAGGTCGTCTTGCCGGAGCCGGACGGACCGATCAGGCAGACCTTCTCGCCCTGGGTGATGTGCTGATCCACGCCGCGCAGGACGTGCAGATCGCCAAAGCTCTTTTGCAGGTTGTTAACGGTTATCACCCTGACGCATCCTCCTTTCAAACTTACCCACCAGCCTGGTCAGGATGGTGACGAGAACGAGATAGATCACCGCAACGGCGATCAGGGGCATGAAGTCCGAGAATGTGGCGCCGCGGATACGGTTGCCGGCCTGCGTCAGATCCATCACACCGGCATAGCCTGCAACGGAGGTCTCCTTGATGAGGGTGATGAACTCGTTGGCGAGGGTGGGCAGCACGTTCTTCATGACCTGGGGCGCGATGATGTACCACATGGTCTGCACATAGCTGAAGCCGATGCTGCGGCCGGCCTCCATCTGGCCCTTGTCGATGGAGAGGATGCCCGCGCGGAAGATCTCCGACACATACGCGCCGGAATTCAGGCCGAACGCCAGCGTCGCCACCAGCAGGCCATTGTCAATGGACACAAAGACGATGTAATACATGATGAGCAGCTGCACCACCATGGGCGTGCCGCGCACGACGGTGGTATACAGCCCGCAGAACTTATCCGCAATGCAAAGCAGCGTCTTGCCGATGCCGGAATGCATATTCTTGCCATTGGTTGTCCACACGGAACGCACCACAGCCACCACGATGCCGATCACGATGCCGATGCACAGGGCGCCGGCGGTCATCATCAGCGTATTCTCAAGGCCGGTGAGCAGCATCTTCCAGCGGTTTTTGGTGATGAAGTTCAGCACAAATTCCGCCTTGATGCCTGCAAACCATTCAGTAAAGCTCGCCAACAAGGGTTTTTCCTCCTTCTGCGTATGGGAAAGGTCGATCCAGAGGGCGCATCACGCCTATGATACACCAAACACGAAAATGGGACAGAAACAGCGAAAGAAGGGAACGGTGATTCCGCTCCCTCCTGAAAGGACTCAGGGGATTACTCGGCAGCCTCAGCGGGCTCCTCAGTGTTGGTGGGGATGTACTTCTCGATGATGGCGGGGATGGTGCCGTCAGCGGTCAGTTCCTTCAGCGCGTTGTTGAAAGCTTCCTTCAGCTCGGTGTTGTTCTTGGCGATGCAGGCGGCGTAGTTCTCCACCACATACTCGGTGTCGAGGATCTTGAGGCCCTCGTTGGCCGCGACGAACGCCTTCGCAGGCTCGCTGTCGATGACCACGCAGTCGATCTTGCCGGCCTTCAGCGCCATGACGGTCTCATTCGCGCCCAGGAAGCGGACGACCTCAGCCAGGCCGGTAGCTTCCAGGTCATCGGAGCAGTAGATGTCGCCCGTGGTGGTCTGCTGCACGCCGACCTTCCACTTCTTCGCGCCGGAGAACAGATCATCCACCGTGGTGATTTCGGAGCCTTCCTTCACGATGACCACCTGAACGCCAGTGGCATAAGAGTCAGTGAAGTCGATCTGCTCCAGACGATCCTCGGTGACGGTCATGCCGGCCAGGCCGAAATCAGCCTTGCCCGCGTTCACCGCGGAGATGATGGAGTCGAACTCCATGTCGGACACCTTGAAGTTGTAGCCCAGGTAGTTCGCGACCGCCGCAGCAATCTCCACGTCGATACCGACGATCTCTTCGCCGTCCCAGTACTCATAGGGAGGGAAAGTGGCGTTCGTCGCCATGACCAGGGTTTTCTTCTCTTCGGTCTCTGCCAGGACGCTCACAGCGGACAGGACCATCATCATTGCCATAACCAGCGCGATCAGCTTCTTCATAACTCGTTTCCTCCATTTCGTGTTTGGGAAGATTACAAGATGCATTATACGCCCGATCAAAGAGATTGTCAACCCCTTTTCTGAATATTTATGCAGATAAATTTTGTTTTTACACTGTACTTTGCAGGCTTTTTCCGTTTTACGAGCTGATTTTCATCCATTTTTCGCGCAGAATTATGCAAAATGCAGGGTTCATGCAGGAGGAGCTGACCATTCTGGATGAATTCCGACCATAAAAAGACAAAACCGCCGAATTGCGATGCATATTCGACGGATTTTATTCAATTTGTATGCATTATGTGCCGGTGGAGCGGTAATGGCGCACGCCCCAGTACCACAGGGCGGTCATCAGTCCGCAGAACACCATGCCCGCGCACGGCAGGAGGAAATAGCCCCAGACCGGCAGCATTACCATCGGCTCGCCGAGGATGAAGCTCACCGGCCAGTGCATGCACAGCGCAAAGGGCGCCAGGTAGGTGAACAGGAAGCGCAGCACATTCGGATAGATATCCACAGGATATTGACAGGCGGTGCGTCCGCCATAGGTGAGGACATTCACCATCTCGATGGACTTGACGGAGAAGAAGGTCATGGTCGCCTCGATGAGAAAGAGCCCCAGGAGCAGCATCATGCTGCCCAGAGCCACGTCCGCCAGGAGGAGCACCTTCACCGCCGTCCACTGGATGTTCAGCTGCGCGGCCGCCACGATCATCGCCGTCACGCCGACGATGATGCCGCCCAGACGGCGCAGATCCAGCTGGGAAAAGAGCACCTGCGCCATGAGCGCGCGCGGTCGCAGGAGCATGGAGTCGAATTCACCGCGCTGGATCAGGCCGCCGAAGGCTGTGATGCCGCGGCCCAGCAGCTCCGTCAGGGCGAAGGTGGCCTGCATGATGCCGAAGAAGAACATGATCTCCCCCGGCCCCCAATGCCCCACCGCCTTGAAGCGGGAAAGCAGCACCACCACGGCCATCAGCTCACTGGCGATCATGATGACCTGCGCCAGCACCTGCATCACCAGGCTGGAGCGATACTGCATGGCGGATTTGAACAGCATCCGCACGGAATGCAAAGCATATTTCATTTTTCCTCACCCTCCCTGCACGATCATGTTGTCAAGCTGCTTGCGCCACATCGCCCGGCCGATCCAGCGCAGGACGAGCAGCCACCCCACCTGCACGGCGGTGTTCAGCAGCCATTCCGGCAGGCTGGCGCAGTGCTGATACATGCGGATCGGCACATCCAGCGCCTGCGCGAAGGGCTGATAGCGGATGAGGGCCTGCAACGCATCCGGAAAGAGCGTTAGCGGCACCACATTGCCCGAGAGCGCCATCATGATGAGGCTGATCATGGCGGAAATGCCGCGCCGGTCAAGGGTCTTCATCACGATGGCATTGGTGATGGAGGTCAATTCGCACATGGCGACAAGGCCCAGCAGCAGCGCAAAGCCGAATTGCAGCAGGGACAGCCATCCGTCCGGCAGCGCCATGCGGAGCGACGGCGGGAGCAGGAACTGCACCAGCACCATCGGCAGCAGGCGCATCAGCACGCTGACGAGGCGTCCGCCGGCATCGCGGCTGAGCCAGAAGCGATGCTGATCCACCGGGCGGACGAGCATATACGCTACACCGCCGGTGAACACCTGATTGAGCAGCTCGCCGTCGGAAACGAACATCATGCGGAAGAACATCTGCTGCAGCCACACATAGGTGATGGTATCCTGCAGCATGTCGGGGCTTTCACCGGCATACAGTGCGGAATAGAGGAAGATATACACCAGCCCGAAAAAGGCCTGCGTCACCAGTCCGCCCAGGGCGGCGGCGCGGTATTGGGTCTCCAGCAGCGCCCGCAGCCGGAAGGACGTGGCATATGCCCGCCAGGAGCGAAGCTTTGTCATCACGGCATTCATAGCTTCATCTCCTTATACATCCGGGCGATCAGCTCGTCCACGTTCTGCTCCTTCAGGGTCATTTCGCGTACGCGGCCAGCCTTCAGGATGACGGGCAGCAATTCGCTCGTGGGCGTGACGGCCGGCTCATAGGTGAGGATGAAGGCCTCCCCGTCCCGGCTGATATTCCCCGGCAGGGCGGAAGGATCCGGCGTGTCCTCGAACACCACACGCAGCGTGTGGACCGTGTCGTACTGGTGCAGCAGCGCGTCCAGCGCGCCGTCATAGAGCAGCTTGCCATGCCCCAGCACCATCACGCGGCTGCACAGGGCGAGCATGTCCTCCATATCATGGGTGGTCAGGAGGATGGTGGTGCCGTTGCGCTGGTTCTCCTCGCGGAGGAAGGCACGCAGCTTCAGCTTGCTCACCGCATCCAGGCCGATGGTCGGCTCATCCAGGAAGAGCAGCTTCGGTGCATGCAGCAGCGAACCGCAAAGTTCCGCGCGCATCCGCTGTCCCAGCGAAAGCTGACGCAGCGGCGCATGCAGGAACTCCGTCAATTCCAGCGCGTCCACCAGCTCATCCAGCCGTTTCTGCCACACGGCGTTGTCGATGTTGTAGATGTCCCGCAGCAGCAGGAAGGAATCGCGGATCGGCACATCCCACCACAGCTGTGTGCGCTGCCCGAACACCGCGCCCAGCTCGCGCACATGCGCCTGACGCTCCGCCCAGGGGGTGCGCCCGTCCACCGTGCAGGTGCCTTCCGTCGGGGTGAGAATGCCGGTGAGCAGTTTCACCGTGGTGGATTTTCCTGCGCCGTTGGGGCCGATGAGGCCCACCAGTTCGCCGCGCTCGATGGAGAAGGTCGCGTCGGACAATGCAGGGATGAGCTGCTTTTCGCGCCGCCACAGGCGGGTGAGGCCGCCGCTCTTGGGCGTGGTGTAGCGGGTGTAGGTCTTGCCGAGGGATCGTGCTTCAATGAAGGCCATGGTTCCTCTCTCCTTGGTATTGTTTTCTCCAATGCGCCGAAGATACTGAACTTGCAGGCACGCAAAAACAGCGCCATCTGAAATGTGGATGGCTCGTCCCACAGTTCAGACAGCGCTGCAAAAAAACTCACATGTGGGGAGGTGAACAGGATCGGTCACACCCGGTAAGCATGAAAAACGGTTGCAGATGTCATATTCCGGATTCAATTGGGAGGACAGTATACACCCGAAACACGGCGGTGTCAAGGGGGCATGCCGTTTTGCTTGCATCTGCAGGCGAAATGCAGTATAATGGTGGCATCATCATGAAAGAAAAGAGGCCGAAAACCTTGAGCCGACTCGGAGATTTGATCCGCACGGAACGCATCCGTGCTAAACTGACCCCCAAGCAGGTCGCAAAGAAATGCGGCGTGGCGGAAAGCTATATCGTCGCGGTTGAAAAGGGCACGAAGATCATCGCGGATGACCAGGCGCGCCGCATCCTGAAGTCCATCGGCCTGCGCGAGCAGACGGAGGCGGACTTCTCCCTGGATGATATCGCCGCCACGGTGGATCTGGCCACTGTTTCCTCCCCCACGGCGAAAACCGTCGCGCAGCCCAAGCCCCAGCCCGAGGCTGAGGTCGTCGCCTCCACCGAGGAGGAAAAGGGCGTGGGCGGTTCCGTCTGGCTGGATGCGCTGACCAGCGTGCTCAAGCATGTGCCGGTGATGAATGCCGTCATGAAGCCGGTGGATCATCGCCTGATGCCCATCGTGTCCGGCAAGATCGAAGGCGCCAATCCGGACAAGGTGTTCTACTACCTCGCGCCGGATGACAGCATGCGGGGATTCCGCATCCACCAGGGCGACCTGGCGCTGATCGTCCCTGCGCATTCCCCCATTGACGGCGCTGTGATGCTGGTGGAATACAACAACCACCGCTTCCTGCGCAAGGTGAAGCGCCTGGCGGACTTCACCGTCATCCTGCAGTCCTTCGACAAGGAATACGACGCCGTGACCGCTCAGGTCAACGAGGTGAACTTCATCGGCCGCGCGGCCAAGCTGGAGGTCACGCTGTAAACAGGGGCCCACAGGGGACGCTGCCTCCTGTACCCCTGCCAAAGGGCCTCAGGCCCTCTGGACTCCCTTTTCGCGATGGTGTTGACTGGTTCTTACTCAGTAATTCCCACGAGAAAGTCAGAATGAGAAAACGCATTTACATTGGCAGTCCGCCGTGATGGCGCTGCAATAGATCATGATCGACAGAAGGGACTGGTCCATCATCTACGGGAGGGTAATGCCCTCCACCCGTGCCATTGCACATGAAGGGATGACCATCGGTATCTCGGCGTAAAGCCGGCAGGGACGCCTGCATGTCACACCCAACCAACGACCGAACAGAAAGGCAATTTGCTGCATGAAGAAGGCTACCGTGTAAGCCGGGAGGTTTGCACCGGCAATCCTCCCGCTCATTCATTTTGACGTTGGATACAACATGAATGATCTTGTGAGAGGAAAATCAACATGAACCGTGAAAACAAGCGCAAGCAATACGAGCCGCACAATTACCGCATCCACCCCTGTGACGAGAGTTTCACCTGTACCTGCTGCGGGCGGCTTTGCGTTCCACAGGGCGCAGGCACCGACCACCGCAACCACTGCCCCAACTGTCTGACCTCCCTTCATCTGGATATCGAGCCGGGCGACCGCGAGGCAGATTGCGGCGGACAGATGGAGGCCATCGCCGTATGGGTGCGCAAGGGCGGCGAATGGGCCATCGTGCATCGCTGCCGCCGCTGCGGATGGATCTCCTCCAATCGCATCGCCGCGGACGACAATCCGATGAAGCTCATGTCCATCGCCATGAAACCTCTGACGAACCCGCCTTTTCCGCTGGAGAGGATGGAGGAAATGGCCCGGACGCTTGGCTACTGATCGCTTGCATCAAGGGACGACTTCGGCGGCCTTCTCGCTTTTGCGGGAAGGCCGCTTTTGGCGGGGGGAGAGTCGTCGTGGTGGAAGGCATGTTATGAAACGGGGACGAAGTCCCCGAAAGCTCGCAACACGCGGAATGTGCTGGCTGGATGCATTGATCGAATATAATAAGAAGGGGACGAAGTCCCCGAAAGCTCGCAACACGCGGAAGGTGCTGGTCGGATGCATTGCTCGAATATAATTAAGAAGGGGACGAAGTCCCCCCCCTCTTGCGAAAATGCGCCGAGTGTGATACAATGGATGCTGCTCCAATATGTGCCCCAGTAGCTCAGCTGTATAGAGCGATCGCCTCCTAAGCGCACGGTGTTCGGAGTTCCCTGACGAGGGTTAAAACGTATTTGCCCCCGTACCTCAGCGGGATAGAGGGTCCGCCTCCTAAGCGGAATGTAGTGAGTTCGAGCCTCGCCGGGGGTGCCACAAACGCTGTAAACCCAAAGGTTTGCGGCGTTTTTTTGTGTTGTGACGAAGCTCGGATGATCGGTTGGTTTTCCGTAATCGCCAACCGTCAGAATGTGGGAATTTTGCTAACAGGACTCGAACCGTTTCCAAGCCTTTTGGGGCTCTGCTAACATTTTGCTAACAGGACTTTTTAGTTCGAGTGCGGAAGAAGGGCTGCAAGTGCGGTCGCAAGTTCCGGAGATTTTTGCAGCTGCTGAATCAAATCGGCTACATCAATGGATGGCTGAGTGTCCGCTGGCGCTCTCACATTACGCAAATCTGGGTTGGAGTAGAAGGAAGATTCAAACTTCTGAGCGTTGATCTTTCTATCTTCATCCAGAATGTGTGCATAAATTCTCGTAATCATGTCGATCTCGGCATGGCCGGTATCGCCTTGGGTGGCTTTCAGATCGCCGTGATTCAGCTTGAGTTTGTAGGTGGTGCTGGAATGCCGCAGCGAGTGGAAAACTACGTTGGGCAGTTCAGCATCCTTTTTTAGCTGGTTGAACTCCTTCTCGATCATTCGCTCATCGACCGGGCGACCATTGTCCTGTGCAAGAACAAGGTTGAAATTCTGGTACTCATCCCCCAGGAACTCAATGATCTCAGCTTGCGACTGCTGCCACTTGCGCAGGATGTAAGCCAGTGTCTTGGGAAGCCAGATCTTTCGGATACTGCTTTCCGTCTTGGGGCGCTTCAGCACGATGCGAGTTTTTGGATTCTTCATCACAGGTTCAAAGATATAGAAAATATCCTTTTCACCAATCGCATCGATGGCCTGCTGTGTGGCGCGAGCTACTTCCTTATCGACATAGATCCAGGCATCGTCTGCAGCAATGTCTTCATCAGTAATGTGAACATTGTCCCATGTCAATCCCAGGATTTCACCCATACGCAGCGAGCAGGCAAAAGCCAGATTCATCGCCAGGTACAGTCGGGTGCTCTCGCAAGCGTCCAACGCTTTTCGAATGGTGTCTGCATCCCACATGTCACGCTTATTGTAGCGAGTCCTGGGCAGAACAGCATTCTCAAATGGGTTCTTGGCGATCAACTCCCAGCGAACTGCCTGCTTGAAAGCGCAGCGCAGGAGCTTGATGATCTTCTCAATATTCACATCTGTCAGTGTCTTGGTTGTTGGCTTGCGAGTTCTGGTAGTGACAGATGGCGTCTTGCGAAGTGTCTGAATGTACTTATCAACCGTGCGGGTAGTGATGTCTTGTACATTCAGCTTACGCTTTGCATCTGCTTCATGATGACCTGAAATCGGTTGTGATCGCTTGGGATGCGCGCTATTGTCAATAATCAACGAGGAGATAAGAATATGAGGAAGAATATGACAGAGCTGGTTTTCATTCTGGATCGCAGCGGTTCCATGTCTGGGTTGGAGCAGGATACCATCGGGGGCTTCAACTCCATGATTACAAAGCAGAAGAGAGAAGCTGGGGAAGCGATCATCTCTACTGTACTATTCGATAACACAAGCGAAGTAATACATGATCGGGTTGATATTCAGAAGATCGAGCCCATGACAGATAAGCATTATTATGTACGAGGCTGCACCGCACTTCTGGACGCCATTGGTGGAGCCATACATCATATCGGGAATGTTCATAAGTATGCTCGTGACGAAGACCGCCCTGAGCATACGATGTTTATCATCACGACCGACGGAATGGAGAATGCAAGCCACCATTACAGCAGCGATCGTGTCAAGCAGATGATCGAGCGTCAGAAAGTGAAGTATGGCTGGGAGTTCTTGTTCCTGGGAGCAAATATAGATGCCGTCGAAACAGCGGGAAACTTCGGTATTGACGCAGACCGTGCGGTGAACTACCATAGTGATAGTGAAGGTACAGCTCTGAACTATGAGGTGCTTAGCGAAGCAATCTGTGCTGTGCGCTGCAGCAGACCTTTGGAGGCAAAATGGAAAGAGCGGATTGATGAAGACTATCTACGAAGGAGAAGGTAAACTTGCGGGAAGCCTGCTTTTAGAAGTGGGCTTCCGTTGCTGTGTCTACAATGTGTAACAATCCTAATAAGATCCTTCTAAGCAGACTTTTCCCATTGATACGCGGTTTACAGAGTATCTGAGGAACATTAGCTGCGCTCTGGCACATTCGCTATCGTCAAGACAAAGTGTGACGATGGGAAAGCGATTTATATGACAGAATATTCAGGTGCAAATACATATAGAGGCTTCATTTAATCAACCTTGAATGAGCACCATAGATCGAAGATTGAGAATTTCAATTTCGAGTTGACATAATAGACGGCACATGAGATAATTGAAAAAATGACAATGTGCAACGGAGGGATTATTTGGATATCTGCTATAAAAAGCTTTGGAAGCTGCTCATTGACAAAGATATGCAAAAGAAAGATCTGCGTCTTGCAGCTGGACTAAGCACAAATGTGATTGCAAAACTTGGCAAAAACGAAAATGTGTCCACGGAAGTATTGGGAAAAATCTGCAAGGTTTTGAACTGCGAGATTACTGATATTATGGAGTTCGTAGAAACTACGTCTGCGCAAGTAAACACGATAGAATGAGAGGTACCGCACATGGCATATACGGATACGAAGTTCTTCACGAACGAGCCTGAGAATACACTCTATGAGCGTTTTGCGGCTATTCTCAAAAGCAATACGCAGTTTTTTGATGTCCTCGTTGGCTATTTCCGGACGAGTGGTTTTTTCCGTATGTGGCAGTCTCTCGAGAATGTTGATAAAATCAGAATTCTTGTGGGATTGAATGTAGATCGCTATACGGTAAAGATTATTGATCAGCTCAACGGAAGCAGCGCTTATGCAGCAATTCCTGCCGCCGAGGGAAAAACTATAGTTGGTGATGAGGTCGAAAAGGAGTTTGAGGAAGCGACCGCATCCGCTGAAGTAGAGAAAGGCGTTCGGATTTTCATTGAGTGGATGAAGTCCGGAAAACTGGAAATGCGTATGTACACTAAAGCACCAATCCATGCCAAAGTGTATGTGATGCGCAATGCAGCAGGTTATCCCGATTTAGGCCGTGTCATAACAGGTTCCAGCAATTTTTCACAGGCGGGTCTTGTAAACAACCTTGAGTTTAATGTTGAATTGAAGGATAATGCCGACGTTCGCTTCGCACAGACAAAATTCGAAGAGCTGTGGCGCGATGGTATTGACATCCGTGACACATATATCGAAGCGGTTGAGCAGCATACATGGCTGCGTAGCGACATTACGCCCTATCAGCTTTATCTGAAAACCCTGTATGAATTCTTCAAGGAAGAAATCAATGCAGATAAAGAAACTGTCGCGGATCTGTTGCCGGATGGATATATGCGGTTGCAGTATCAGATAGACGCTGTTACACAAGCGAAGAAAAAGCTGGATGCTTATGGTGGCGTTTTTATCTCAGACGTCGTAGGTCTTGGTAAGACGTACATTTGTGCCATGCTCGCAAAGACCTTCAATCGTAATACCTACAAGCTATTTATCTGTCCGCCCGTACTGGTGGATTATTGGCGCAGCGTCTTGCAGGAATTTGATGTATCTCGCTGCGACGTAGAATCTCTTGGTAAATTGGACTCAATCATCCAAAAAGGCACTGATAAATACTCATATGTGTTCATTGATGAAGCGCACCGTTTCCGTAACAGCGGAACGGATAGCTTTACACAGCTGCATCAGATCTGTTTGGGTAAAAAAGTTGTTCTTATTTCTGCGACACCAATCAACAACTATACCAGCGACATTGAGAATCAGCTATATCTTTTCCAAGAGAAGCAGAGCGGTACCATCGGCGGAATTAAGAATCTGGAAGGCTTCTTCCGTGCTTTGCAGTCGAAACTGAACAAAACAAAGAAGGGCTCTAAGGAATACATGGCCCAACTCCGGGAGAATTCTGAGATCATCCGTGATAAACTGCTTCGTGAAATCATGATTCGTCGTACCCGCAGCGAAATCCAAGAATACTACAAAGAAGACTTGGAGCGCCAAGGACTTGTTTTCCCGAAGGCGGGCAGCCCGGAGAAAATTGCTTATATCTTTGATGACGATACAGATATTACTTTTTCTGCCACGGTTGCAGCGATTAAGGAATTCAAATATGCTCGCTATATGCCTCTGACATATTTGAAAGATAAAAAGAAATACGCTACAATGCTGGCCGCCCAGCGGAATATGGGTGGATTTATGAAGGGTATTCTCGTCAAGCGCCTTGAAAGCAGCTTCTTCGCGTTCCGCAAGACGCTCCAGCGGTTCATTGAATCCTATGAGCGATTCATTGATATGTACAAGTCTGGAGACGTGTATATCAGTAAGAGAGTCAATGTATACGACCTTCTGGATGATGGCCATACGGATAAGCTTCTCAAGCTCATTGAAGATCAGGATGTCATGCACTTTAAGAGTAAAGAATTTGCTCCGCAATTCATCGCTGATTTAAGGCAGGATCTTGCCCAGCTGCGTTCGTGGCAAGATATGTGGGCAATGATTACCACTGACCCCAAGCTCGACGAATTTAAGCATCAGCTTCAAACGAACCCGCTGATCTGGGGACGCAAAATCATCGTTTTCACGGAGTCCATGGAAACGGCACAGTATCTCTACGAAAATCTGCAGGATCTTTACGGTGAGCGAATTGTATGCTTTAGTGGACAAAGCTCGGCTATGTTGAAAATTGCCATAGAAGATAGCTTTAATCCGAAATACAAGGCAAAGGATAATGACCGGTACGACGTGTTGATCACGACCGACATTCTTGCGGAAGGTATTAACCTGCATCGTGCCAATGTCCTCGTCAATTATGATTTGCCGTGGAATCCCACCCGCATCATGCAGCGTGTTGGTCGTATCAATCGCGTCGGTTCTGAGCATGACCGTATCTATGTGTTCAATTTCTTCCCCACAGCGCAGAGCAGCCACCATTTGCCGCTCGAAGATAGAATTCTGGAAAAGCTCCAAGCCTTCCATGATACCTTGGGCGAAGACTCCAAGTATCTGTCGGATGATGAGGTTGTTACACCCAAGAAGCTATTTGATGATCTAAGTACGAACTTGGACGGCGATGAAGAAAGCACTAATCCCGAATTGAAGTATTTAGCTGTTATACGTGGCATCCGCGACAGCGAGCCAGAGCTTTTTAAGAGCATAAAGCGCCTACCCCGAAAGGCTCGTGCTGGCAAAGAATCGGAAAGAGTAACCGCACCGACTACGATTGGCTTTATCCGACAAGGCGCTCTAAAAACGTTCTTTGTTAGCGATGCAACTGGCAGTCGTCAGCTGACATTCATGGAAGCCATTGGTTACATTGCCGCCGAAGTCAATGAACCGTGTATTCCCATCGGAAGTGCATATTTCGATCAGTACGAGCGTAACAGCGCAGCGTTTGATGATATGCTCTCAGAAACTGAAGCAGTTTCTACCGAACGGCCTATGGTAGCAGGAAATGATGCGAAAGTTATTCGCTTGCTTAAGGCACTCAAGCGCGATGACCGGCTTACAGACGATCAAGAGGAAAGCATTGACCGCTTAATCCGGTTGTGGGAAGATGGCGCTATCCCCGCAAAAATTTCCAAGGATGTCCTGAAGCTTACGAACCCAGACACATTGGCGTTGTATTTTGACATTTTGAATCTAATACCGCCTGTGTATCTGGAAGAAAGAAAGAAGACGCAGAGCAAGCTAGACGGCGAAAAGCAGATTATTCTGTCTTGCTATTTGGAGGCGAAAGATAACGTATGAGCATTACCGCAATCGATGAAAAAGTCAGACGTGTTCTAACGACGCAATATAACACACAGGGATACTTGGAGCTCATGCAGGAGATATTCTATGGCATGAAAGTGGTTGCGCCCAACCAGCAAAGGAAGGAATACTCCAATTTTTCTACTCACATCGAGTATTACACGCATATCGGTGACTACACTTCCCCCAAGAAAGAAAAGGTCTCCATTCTGGCTGTATGCTTGAAGGGAGAACGGTATGTGGAGAATTCTCGTTCTACGCAGCGCAGCTATGCAAAAAAGCTGATCCAGAACGCGGGTAGTGACGCTGCCATGATTGCTTTCTATACTCCCGAAGATCCTCGCTGGCGCATTTCTTTTGTTCGTCTGGACTATGAAATGCGTATTGAGAATGGCCGAATCAAAACACAGGAGAATCTTACGCCTGCCAAGCGTTACTCTTACCTTGTTGGCGAGGGTGAACCCTGCCATACTGCTGTTGAGCGTTTCCGGCGTTTCATCAATGAAGGCATCCCCTCTGAGTTGCCCACTTTGGCTGATTTGGAAGAAGCGTTTAGCGTTGAGAAGGTAACGAATGAGTTCTTTGCATTGTACAAAGAGAAATTTCACCAGCTGTGCGACACCTTAAGCGCAAATGAAGATTTCGTTATCGAGGCGGAACAGCATAGCTATACCGTTGCACAATTTGCAAAGAAACTCATGGGCCAGATTGTATTCCTGTATTTTTTGCAGAAAAAGGGTTGGCTTGGTGTAAAGGCATGGCCAGATCGGCTTTCGGAGGTAGAATATAAGAGGGCATACTATGCCCGTGGAGCCAAGTCGCGTGAACTGATCCCACAGGTATATTTGAAGACTGCAGACGGTTCTTACCGGGTAAGCGGGGCAGCCCTTAATGCTTTGGCTGATACGGACGAAGAAATCCTTGCATTTTGCGTAAAAGGGCAACCGTGGGGAACTGGCCCCAAGGACTTCATGCGTCGCCTCTATAAGCTGGCTGAAAGCAAAAAGGTCAATTTCTACGAAAGCTATCTTGAGCCTCTTTTCTATGAGGCGCTAAACGTAAACCGTGGCGAGCATGGTTATTGTGCTGCACTGCATTGTAGAATCCCCTTCCTTTCCGGCGGATTGTTTGAGCCTATTGACGGTTATGATTGGAAACATAATAACTTTGCTATACCTAATGATGTTTTCTCCAATGCGGATGTAAAGGGCCCACTACAGGCTGATGGCATTCTGGACATTTTTGACCGATACAACTTCACCATGTCGGAAGATGAACCGATGGAGCGTGAGGTTGCTATCGACCCCGAGATGCTTGGTAAGGTTTTTGAGAATCTACTGGAAATCGATGACAGAAAGAGCAAGGGCGCATTTTACACTCCGCGTGAAATCGTGCATTATATGTGTCAGGAAAGCCTCATTGCATATCTGACGAGAACTACCGGCGTTTCTGAGGCTGCCATCCGCGACTTCATCCTCTACGGTGATTTTATGAAGGATGAAGATACCGTTAAAGCCAAGCGCGAGGGTAATGGCGGTATGTATATCTCGGATGAATTGTTCTTGATTGATGCTAACGGTCAGATTGTCGTTGATCGTCTGAAAGATATTGATAAGGCACTGGCTACGATTCGTGTAGCTGATCCGGCGGTTGGTTCCGGTGCATTTCCCCTTGGTATGCTTAATGAGATCGTTCGAGCGCGTCAGAATATCACAGCGTATATGGCTATTCCGATGAATTCCTACGACAGACGGCATATGTACCGAAATCTTCGCTCCGCTTATGCGTTGAAATATGAAACCATCAAAAACTGCATTTTCGCAGCTGACCTCGAACCGTCTGCTGTTGACATTGCGCAGTTGCGTTTGTGGCTTTCGCTTGTTATTGACGATGAAATCAATCCTGATGCACAAAACGAGCTTGAGGGTCATCGCAATCCGTCTCCGCTGCCGAATCTGGAGTGCAATATCCTGTGCGGAAACAGCCTGATTGATGAATTTGAAGGTTTTCCGCTAATCAATCAGAGCCAGATTATTGGTACAGCTGCCGGAAATCAGCAGGTAAATATGATGACGGGCATCTTCGAGCAACTACTACCTGAATTGATCCGTGCACAAGATGAACTGTTCCGTTGCAAGAGTACGACTGAAAAGCAGCAGCTTAAGGATCGTATTTCCGACCTTAGAGACGCCCTTGTGCGTGTGCAATTAGAGGGTGCAAGTGCTGAGGTTATGGCACGATACGAAGAAAGTCGTCATGCAGCAAGTAAGCCGTATGTGTTGTGGCAACTGGATTTTGCAAGGGTATTCCGGGAAAAAGGCGGTTTTGACATTGTGATTGGTAATCCGCCGTATGTGCAGTTGCAGAAAGCGATTTCTGAGGATAGTGATATTAAGCTTGGTGATTTGTATATAAACCAAGGCTTTGAATCGTTTGCAAAAACCGGAGATATTTACTGCCTGTTCTATGAAAAGGGGTATCATCTGCTCCACAATAATGGCATTCTTGCATTCATCACCAGCAATAAATGGATGCGTGCTGGCTATGGAGAGAAGCTGCGAGGCTTCTTCGCTAAAAACACGAATCCGTTAATCCTTCTGGATTTTGCTGGTCAGAAAATCTTCGAGTCTGCCACAGTCGATGTGAATATTCTGGTTTACGAAAAATCTCAAAATGCAGCTCAAACGACCGCTTGTATCATAAAGGAAAACTGCGGTAGTAATTTGAGCGTATATGTTATGCAACACGGGACGACTGGAGTATCCTACGCTACGTCAGATAGCTGGATTATCCTATCCGAAATAGAACAAAGCATCAAGCAGAAGATAAACGCAGTAGGAATTCCTCTAAGGGACTGGAGAATCAATATAAATTATGGTATCAAGACTGGTCTCAACGATGCCTTCATTATTGATACAGCCAAGAAAGATGCTCTAATTGCGGAAGATCCACGCTCTGCTGAAATAATTCGACCAATTTTGCGCGGACGTGACATACGGCGATATGGGTATGACTGGGCTGGTC
>CAZIUA010000007.1:0-30852 GCA_964542315.1 uncultured Faecalibacterium sp.
ACATTTCTTCCGCGGCGCCGGGCGGCTCATCCGCCACTTCCTGGCACGGCCGAGGCTGGATAAGGTCAAATGAGGCATGGGTTCCCTTCAGCAATGGGGGAAACCTCAGGAAGTCAAAAAAGTGGCAAAAGCCACTTTTTTGAGTTTTGCACTCCGTCACTGTCAGGATCGCAACCAGCCCTGACGGCCGTTCCTCCGTGTAAGGAAGCGTTTTGCAAGCAAAATCGCCGCGCATGTCGCCGATTTTCGATTTACAGTCTGCCGACGGCGAGCAACTGACGCGAACGGCGTGTTTTTGCGGCAGGCTGTGGTTCCCTTCAGCAATGGGGGAACCTTTTTATCCATTGATTTTTTTGCATAAAGATGATACAATGCCTGCATGCTTACGAAGGCAGCAACAGAGGATGATACGGTCAGCAGACGCTGCCATGGGGGATGCACGCATGTATCAGATTGCCCTTGTGGAGGATATGGCGCAGGATGCAGGGCGCTTCAGGACCTGCCTGCAGCGCTTTCAGGACGAGAAAAAGGTCGCGATCAGCTGTACGCATTATGAAACGGCAGAGGCGTTTCTGGAGAGCTACCGCAGTCAGTTTTCCATCGTCTTCATGGACATCCGCATGGACGGGATGGACGGCATGAAGGCGGCGCGGAAGCTGCGCGAGAAGGATCAGACGGTGGTGCTGATCTTTCTGACGTCGCTGGCGCAGTATGCGGTGCTGGGCTACGAGGTGGACGCGCTGGACTACATGCTTAAGCCGCTGACGTATCCGGCGCTGGAGATGAAGCTGACGCGCGCGCTGAGCCGGGTGAAGACGGAGGCGCAGGAGGTCACGATCAATGTGGGGACGCAAACGCTGCGGATCCCGGAATCGGCGCTGCAGTACATCGAGGTGTACGGGCATAACCTGCAATACCGGACGACGGAGGAGACTCTCCGCGGCTATGGGACGCTCAAGGAGGCCGAAAAGCGGCTCCCGGCAGGGCGATTTTTCCGTGTGAACAACCAGACCATCATCAGCCTGCGGCATATTCAGCAGGTGAATGCTAACATGGTGACGGTGGCCGGGCGGGAATTCGATATCAGCCGCACATGGAAGAAGAGCTTCCTTGAGGCGTTTCATCAGTATTGCTTTCAGGAGGAACGATGAAGGATGATGGACATACTGACGGTGTTCCTGCGGGATCACATGCATATTCTGCTGTGCGTCGGGGCAGGGTGCTTCCTGGTGGTGCAGCAGGTGGAGAAGCGCCGCCGCTGGCCGCTGCGCATGGTGGGCGCGTTCCTGGTCATCTGTGCGTGGATGATGTTCTTCGGTCCGGCGGTGAAGGCGGCGTATGATGCCTTCCCTGCGCTGGCGGAGACCTTGAGCATCGGGTATGCCTACCAAATGCGGTATGTGGGGCTGTTCGCGCTCAATGTGGCTGCGGTATGCTTCTACACGAAGGCGGATGTCTTTACCGCCCTCTTTGCCGGCACGATCGGCTACAGTATCCAGCATACCTGCGAGCGCCTGTGGGAGATCCCGCGCAATATGATCAAAATGCCCATCGTGCCGGATCGCGCAGGGCTGATCCTGCTGATGCTCCTGGTGCTCTATCTCTATGGCCGATTGGTGGTCGGGCGGCCGGAATTCAAGCTCGAACACCGCTTTGACCGGCTGAACAACAAGATCCTTCTGATCATCGCGGCGGTAGTTGTGACGATGAACATCGTGCTGGATCGTCCGGTGATGCTGGTGGGGAATGCACCGCTGGCCTTCGTCGTCACGGATTGCGTGCAGTCCGCCACGATCTCCTTCATGGTGTTGCTGGTCAGCGTGTGCCATATGAGAGAGAGTATCTCCGAGGTACGTGCGGACATCGCCGATCACCTCCTGCACAGCCAGCAGGAGTGCTTCGCCCGGGACAAGGACGTCTACGACGCCATCAATATCAAGTGCCATGACATCCGCCATCAGATCGCCGCGCTGGGCGAAAAGGGATACCGCAAGCAGCTGCGCGATCTGGAGAACCTGGTCAGCATCTATGACACGGAGGCGCATTCCGGCAATGCCGCCATGGATGTGGTTTTGTCCAACAAGGGGCTGGTCTGCCTGCAGAAGGGCATCACCTTCAATGCCATTGCCGATGGCCGCCAGCTGGATTTCATGGCGGATGAGGATGTGTATGCGCTCTTTGGCAACATCCTGGATAACGCCATCGAGGCGGCGGAGAAGATCGAAGACCCCGAGCGGCGGCTGATCTCGCTGACCGTGCATCAGCATGCGGGATGCATGATGATCAATGCCGAGAATTTCTACTTCGGGGAGGTGCAGTTTGAGGACGGCTTCCCGGTGACGAGCAAGGATAACAAGGATTACCACGGCTTCGGCATGCAGAGCATCCGCAAGCTGACGGAACGCTATGGCGGAAGCATCCGCCTGTCCATCCGGGATGGCATCTTCCGCCTGTCCATCCTGCTGCCCATCCGGCAGGAGAAAAAGACCGCCTGAAAAGAATGAGCGCCTGTGCGCCCCTGATGACCGGGGGCGTACTTTTTTTGCATGCAATGCATTCCGTGCTGCAAAATCTGCAAGCCATGTCGGCCTTTCTTGTGCATGGGATGAACATGTGTATAATAAAATGTACCAATAAGCACATGTTCTGTGCGCTGGAAGGGTTTCTTCACCGCCGGGAAGGGCGGTTGGAAAATAACAAAAAGGAGAGGATCCCATGAAGAGCAACTGGAAGAAGCTCCTGAGCATGCTGCTGGCGATGATCATGGTGCTGTCCAGCCTGAGTGCGCTGGCGGATGTGCGCCTGATCGCGACGGACAGCGAAGAGGCGACCGGCACCGTGTCCGGTTACCTGGAGGCCAATGGCCGCTACTACAGCGACTATGTATCCAAGGAGGACGCCCTGGAAGCAGGCAACCGCCTCCACCTGGAAATGGTGGAAGAAGGCCAGGTCCTGCTGAAAAACGAGAACAATGCCCTGCCGCTGTCCGCCGATGAGCGTGACGTGACGTTCCTGGGCATTGGCGCGGTAGACTTTGTCCGCTCCGGCGGCGGCTCCGGCGCAGCCAGCGGCACCAGCTACAAGATGAACTGGTTCGAGGGCTTCGAGAGCCAGGGCTTCCACATCAACCCCAAGACGCGCACCCTGTATGAGAACCTGTTCCAGATGATGGGCGGCGCCAATGACGCCAACGACAGCGGCAAGCTGCTGGAGGCGGACATGAGCTACTACAGCAAGTCCGTCGTCAGCTCCTTCGCGGCGTATGATGATGCGGCCATCCTCTTCATCTCCCGCTTCGGCCGTGAGAACATCGACCTGAAGACCAACAATGTCGATGGCCACAGCGATCCCGATGACCATTACCTCCAGCTGGATGACAATGAGCGCGCACTGGTCAAGCTGGCCAAGGCGAACTTCCCCAAGGTCATCGTGGTCATCAACTCCTCTAACGTGATGGAGATCACCGAGCTGAACGCCCCCAAGGACACCGAATACGGCGTGGACGCGATCCTGTGGGTCGGCGGCGTAGGCGATCAGGGCACCAAGGCGGCGGCTGAGATCCTCACCGGCGCGGTGAACCCCTCCGGCCACACCGTGGACATCTGGCCTGCGGATTTCAAGGCGGATCCCACCTGGACCAACGCGGGCGACATGACCCAGAACAAGGATGAAGACGGCGAGCGCATGACCTCCTGGATGTACTATCCCGATGGCAGCGACACCGTGTATTCCTCCGTGGAATTCCGCGAGGGCATCTACTACGGCTACCGCTATTACGAGACCAAGGCGGATGACATGGACGCTGCTGAGGCTGGCACCGGCGAAACCTGGTATCAGTCCGCGGTCAACTATCCCTTCGGCCATGGCCTGAGCTACACCACTTTCGCGTGGGAGCTGGTCGGTGCGTCTGAGCAGACCATCACCGCCCCCAACCAGACCATCGCCGTGGAGGTGAAGGTCACCAATACCGGCAAGGTGGCCGGCAAGGACGTCGTGCAGCTCTATGCCACTACGCCCTACTACAACGGCGGCATCGAGAAGGCCTCCGCGGTGCTGGTTGGCTTCGGCAAGACCAAGCTGCTTCAGCCGGGCGAGAGCGATACTGTGCGGGTGGAATTCACCGCGCAGGATATGGCCTCCTTTGACTGGAACGACGCCAACAGCAATGGCTACACCGGCTACGAGCTGGAGCACGGCGAGTACGTCATCTCCGCCCGTTACGACAGCCACAGCGAGGCGCTGGCCGTGACGTACACCGTCGCGGAGGACATCCTCTGCACGACCGACCTGGTCACCGGCGCTGAGATCACCCCCGTGTTCGTGGATGATTACGATACCACCCGCGAATCCCTGCTGGACAATATGATCACCCGTGCCAATGGACTGGAGCAGCCGAAGGCACAGACCCGCGAAGAGCGCACCCTGGAGGACTGGGAAGCCGCCATGCTCGACGCGCAGGAGACCTACTACCCCTACAACGATGAGGAAGGTCAGCCCTGGTACGTCAGCGAAGTGCCTGCCAACTGGACGCAGGACGCTGAAACGACCGTGACCCTCTCCGACCTGGCCGGCACTGTCTTCACCGAGGCCACCGTGGACGAAAACGGTGTGGCCACGGCTGCTGCGGATGAAGTCAGCCTGATGTGGGAGAGCTACATGAACTCCCTGACCTGGGATGAGCTGGAAGATCTGGTGCTCAGTGGCGAGGGCGGCAAGGATGGCCCGGTGCAGTTCGGCGGCACCTGCTGGCAGTCCACGCCCATCGCGGCGGCCACCTGGAATCTGGATCTGCTGCGTGAGCAGGGCAAGCTCTACGGCAACCAGGCGCTGCTCAATGGCACGGTGGCCTGGCGCGGCCCCGGCACGAACATCCATCGTACTCCCTTCAATGGCCGCAACTTCGAATACTACTCCGAGGATCCCTGCCTGACGGCCATCATGGCGGCTGTCGTGGTGGATGGCGTGCAGAGCAAGGGCGTTGGCTGCTATGCAAAGCACTTTTTCGCCAATGTGCAGGAACACAACCGTGCGGACTACGGCGGCGTGATGACCTTCGCCACCGAGCAGGTCTTCCGCGAGATCTATCTGCGCTCCTTCGAGTGGATGGTCAAGTATGGCCATACCACCGGTATGATGACCTCCTTCAACCGTGTGGGCTATGTGGTCAATTCCAACCACTGGGCCGTGCATGAGACCCTGCTGCGCGACGAATGGGGCTTCAAGGGTTCCACCATCGATGACGCATGGGCGAAGGACTTCGTCTCCGTCGACCTGATGCTGCGTGCGGGCGATGACGTGCTCATGGGCAGCGACAGCTCCCACAAGAATTACCTGACCCGCGGCACCTGGGATGCCTCCGCACGCGACGGCAAGGGCCTTGTGGCCGTCCCCAACGAGGATGGTGATGGCACCTTCCTGTCTACGACGCAGTATTATGCGGTCCGCAAGAGCGCCCAGCGCCTGCTGTATTCCTTCGTCAACTCCAACAAGTACAAGAATTTCGCCACCGACTATGAGCTGAGCGCGACGGTCTACTACGGCCTGAGCAATTCCACGAGCATCAACTGCGAGGAGACCCGCGACTTCACCGTCACTCTGGCGGAAGGTCAGACCCTGCCCGACGGCATCAGCGTTTCCGGCTTCGTGGTGGAGTACGACCATCCCGTCGTGGGCAGCGAGGAGTATGAATCCTTCGGCTCCAAGAGCACTCGCAGCGTCTACGGCGCGTATCCGGCCATGGGCACCTACGAGGTGCTGGTCGATATGGCCTGCGACGGCTACATCTCCGTGCAAAACGTGAAGCTGACGATCCATGTGGTCAGCCCCTTCCAGGTCAATGATGCGCTGATGGTCGGCGTGGACGGCGAATACCCCGTCATCAAGCTGGCCAAGGGCGAGGCGGCCGATGTGATCATCGACTCCATCCCCTATGCCTATCAGGCGATGCTGGGCGGCGGCGGCTGGTCCGGCACGCAGATCACCAACTACTACGGCAAGCAGGGCAGCCTGTATCTGCGCGACGAGGAGAAGACCCATGCCGACGGCACGACCATTCCCTATGCCGCGGCGGAGGAATTCTACGAGGTGACCTACGCGGTGGAGGGCAATCTGCCCGCAGGTCTGACCGCGCAGGAGGTCATCGGCGTGGCCCATGGTCTGCGCACCAGCAAGGCCATCCAGGTGGTGGAGGGCATTCAGCTCTCCGGCACGCCCGACCAGGCTGGTGAGTATGTGGTGACCGTGGTCGCCAAGATCCCCACCTGCAGCGCGATGGCTGGCATCTGGCTCAGCCCCAAGGAAGTGCTGACCGTGACCCAGTCCTTCCTGATCGTGGTGGAGTAAAGCGAATCACCCGAAAAGTATGTCAAACCGATCCAAGGGGGGAGGCCGCGTCCCGATGCGGCCTCTTCCCCTCAGGGCAGGGGGAATGTTCCCTGCCTTGCGGGGAAGGCTGTCCGGCGGCAGTCCGTCCGTTCATGCATGTGAAGGAGGAAATCGTGATGAAGAAATTTGCGGCGCTATTGTGCTTTGTGCTGACGCTGTGCCTGTGCGTCACCGCCTTTGCGGGCGACGATGTGGACGCCAGCAAGAAGGTCTCCAAGGTCGAGGTGGGGCAGCTGCCCGTCAAGACTGCCTATGTCATCGGTGAAACATTCACCCTGGAGGGTGGCACGGTCGTGGTGACCTATGCCGACGGCACGACGGACGAGATCCCCATGTCCGCGCCTGGCATCACCGTGAAGGAGCCCGGCATGAAGGCCAGCGGCACCAAGACCGTCCAGCTGAAGGTCGGCGGCAAGAATGTCCGCTTCACCGTGGCTGTGGCGAACAATTCCTTCGCCGTGACCTATGACCAGAACTACGACGGCGCCCCTGCCCCCGAGGCGGTCGAGACCGTCAAGGGCGAAAAGGCCGAGAACAAGCAGTACACCCGGGAGGGCTACACCCTGGTGGGCTGGTATGAAAACCCGGATTTCACCACCGCGTGGAATTTCAAGACAGCCATCGTGGAGGATGTGACCCTCTATGCCCTGTGGACGCGGAACGATGCGTCCTACGCCAATGTGACCTTCGACTATGCCTATTACGGCGTGGCGCTGGATCAGTACACCTATCCGGTGGAGATCGGGACGGCGGTTGCGCGTCCGCAGCAGGATCCCGTCCGCACGGGCTATACCTTCGCCGGGTGGATCGGCGAGGACGGCAGCGCGTATGATTTCACCGCGCCCATCGCTGGCGATGTGACCATCAAGGCGTCCTGGGAGAAGGCCGTCAGCGGCCGCCAGACCTACGTCTTCGAGGCGGAGGACACCAACCTGACCGGCAAAACCGGCCCGGCCATCTCCGGCACGGCCAACGAGATCGGCATGATCATGGGCAATGACAGCGTCGGCGCGAGCAATGGTCGCTATGTGGGCTATATGTACCAGTATGGCAACACGGTGGACTTCTATATCGCGGCGGATGAGCAGCTGACCGATGTGCTCATCCAGGTCAGCCTGTCCGCGGAAATGGAAGGGCTGTCGCTCAACCCCGGCAATTACGGCATCAGCCTCAATGGCGTGTATCTGGATTACGGCGTGATGGAGATCACCGATGTTCCCCCGATGAACTGGGAGACCTATGTGGCAGATCCTGCGCCCTTCAAGACCTACATCGTCGCGGTGAATGCCACCCTCAACCAGGGCCGCAATGTCATCAAGCTGGAAACGCTGAATAACGAATCCTACGCCGGAACGACCATGCTGGCCCATGCGCCGCTGATCGACTGCCTCACCATCGAGACGGAAGGCGTTGTGATCTGGGATGAGAACTTCGGCGTGCCTGCGCTGGAGAACTACAAGAAGTAAAAGGGCTGCGAAGGAGTGGGCTGGAGGCGATCCCGCCCGCTCTTTTGCAAAGAAAGGGGCATGAAAAAGTGGCAGCAAAGCAGAAAAAGATCCGCCAGCGGAGCATGGCTGTGAAGGTCTGGGCCATCGCGGCGGCAGTGATCATCGCGGTGGGCGGTGTGGCGAACTACCTGGTCAGGACGACCTTCAGCGGCCTGATGGATACAGTGTTCGGCAGCGTGCGTCCCATCTATGATGACAGCGTGACCTCCATGTATCCTGCGACCAAGGCCGCCACCAAGGAAGAGGCGCTGGCGAATGCGCAGGATGTGAACCGCCGCCTGGCGGAGGAAGGCATCGTCCTGCTGAAGAACGAAGGCAGTGCGCTGCCGCTGAAGAAGGGTGCGAAGATCTCCGTCTTTGGCAAGAACAGCGTGAATCTGTCCTATGGCGGATCCGGTTCGGGCGGCTTCGACACGACCAACAACCGCGATCTCTACGACAGCCTGGCGGACGCAGGCTTCCGCACCAACGAGACGCTGAAGGCCTTCTATGAGGACAATGGTGCCTCCGGAGCGGCGCGTGCGGCGAATTCCTCCGACCTGGATTCCGGCGGAAACCAGAAGATCGCCACCGCGGAAACGCCCCAGAGCAAATACACCGCGAAGGTGAAGGAAAGCTACAGCGAGTACAGCGATGCGGCCATCGTGGTCATCACGCGCATCGGCGGCGAAGGCTTCGACCTGCCGCGCTATCAGGGCAACACTGATGGCGCCGTCAGTGCGGACAGCCATTACCTTGAGCTGGACCAGAACGAGCGCGACCTGCTCTCCGCCGTGTGCGACGCAGGCTTTGACCGCGTGATCGTGCTGTTCAACATCCCCTCCAGCTTCGAGGCGACCTTCCTGACCGACCCCAACTACGCCGCCTTTGCGGATCAGATCGATGCCGCCCTGTGGATTGGCTTCACCGGATCCAACGGCATCATGGCGCTGGGCGATGTGCTCACGGGCGATGTGAATCCCTCCGGACATCTGGTGGATACCTGGGCGGCGGATCTCAGTCAGGATCCGACCTTCTTCAATTTCGGTACCGGCGTGGGTGAAAAGAGCACCGACAAATACGACGGCGGCCTGTATTACTCCGTTGACTATGAGGAAGGCATCTACGTCGGCTACCGCTATTACGAGACGCGCGGCTATACCGATGGCGAATCCTGGTATGCCGACCATGTGGTTTTCCCCTTCGGCTATGGCCTGAGCTACACCACTTTCGACTGGCAGGTGGGCGAACCGTCCGTCACCGAGATCACGGCCGATGCCGCCATCACGGTGGATGTGACGGTCAAAAACACTGGCAAGGCGGCCGGCAAGGACGTGGTGCAGCTCTACGCAGGTGCGCCCTATACCGCCGGCGGCATCGAGAAGGCGCATAAGGTGCTGGTGGGCTACGCCAAGACGAAGCTGCTCCAGCCGGGCGAAAGCCAGACCCTCACCCTGACCTTTGATCCCTACACCGTGGCCAGCTATGACTACCGTGACGCCAACGCCAATGGCTTCACTGGCTATGAGCTGGAACAGGGCGCCTACACCCTCTATGTCAGCCGCAATGCCCATGAATCCGTGCAGGAGCTGGCGCTGCATCTGGCCGCGGACATCCGCTATGCGGAGGATCCCGTGACCGGCACCGAGGTCGTCAACCGCTACACCGGCGTGGAGGACTATCTGGACAGCGACTGGCAGCTGACTGCAGTGCTCTCCCGTGCGGACTGGGCATCTACCTGGCCCACCGCTCAGACGGCGAAGGAGCATGCCGGCACGGACGAAATGTACGAGCAGATCCGCGATACCTCTCACAACAACCCCACCGATTTCGATGAGGAGGAATTCCCCTGGTTCGGCGAGGATGTGACGATCAAGCTGCGCGACCTGCTGCCGGAGGAAGCCCCTGCGGAAGGCACCTACACGGCGATCGTGGATTACGACGATGAACGCTGGACGGCCATCCTGGAGGCCTGCACGGAGGATGAGCTGCTGGCGCTGATCAACAACGGCGCATACCACACCCTGCCGGTGGAGAATGTCGGCATGCCGGCCACGCTGCACGGCGACGGCCCTGCAGGCTTCACATGCTTCATGAACAAGGAGCAGATCAACGGCACCTGTCAGTATGTTTCCGAACCGCTGATGGCCGCCACCTGGAATGATGCACTCATCCAGGAAATGGGCGAGGCGCTGGGCGAGGAGGGCATCCTGGGCGCGAAGAACAGCGGCCAGCCCTATTCCAGCATCTACGCGCCCGGCGTGAACATCCACCGCAGCCCCTTTGGCGGACGCTGCTCGGAGTATTTCTCCGAGGATCCCTTCCTCAGCGGCATGATGGCGGCAGCGGAGATCCGCGGTGCGCAGAGCAAGGGCGTCCTGTGCGCGATCAAGCACTTCGTCGCCAACGAGCAGGAGACCCATCGCTCCATCGGCGGCAACCTGAGCTGGCTGACGGAGCAGAGCCTGCGCGAGATCTACCTGAAGCCGTTTGAATACGCCGTGAAGCAGGCGGAGACCCGTGCGCTGATGACCTCCTTCAACCGCATCGGCACCCGCTGGACGGGCGGCGATCATCGCCTGGTGACGGATATCCTGCGCGGTGAATGGGGCTTCCGCGGATATGTGATCTGCGACTTCAACACCATTCCGCAGTATATGGTGCCGGAGCAGATGTTCTATGCCGGCGGCGATCTGGATCTGGCCACCCTCAGTACCAGCATGTGGACCGATGCGGACACCTCCGAATCCGGCGATGCCATCGTCCTGCGCGATGCGGCGAAGAACATCATGTATGCCTTTGTCAACTCCAATGCCATGAATGCGGATGTCATCGGCTATGATGCGCCCCTGTGGCACAGCTACCTGCTGTATCTGGACATCGCCCTGGGCGCGGTGCTGGTGGTATGGGGTGTGCTGGCCTTCCGCCGGCGGGCGAGGTATAACCACAAGATGAAGCAGACGGAAAATGCGTAAGAAACGGCACGGGAGACCCTTTTCGCGAGGGGTCTCCTTTGCCCGTGCATGGGGGAGGGAAGACGCATGGCACGGGGAGGACGGAGCGCCCTGTTTGGGCTGCGGATGGCCTGTTTTGCGGTGCTGCTGGCCTTGGCCATGCGCTACGCCGCCTATGTCATGACGCCGAAATACGACTACGGCCTGTGCAGCATGGCGAACCTCTATCAGCAGCCCGAAAACAGCATCGATGTGCTGGCCGTTGGCACGAGCATGTGCTATGCGGGCGTCAACACGAATGTGCTGTGGCGGGAATACGGCATCGCGGCGTATGACCTGTGCAGCGCTGAACAGCCCTTCTGGGTGAGCTACTACATGATCCGCGAGGCGCTCAGGACGCAGCAGCCCCGCGTGATCCTCCTGGATGCCCAGCCTGCGCGCTATCAGGAGGACTATTCCACACCGGCGCGGACGGTGCTGTCCACCTACGGCATCCGGAGCACGGCGAACCGCTGGGGGGCCATCCGGGCCTGCGCGGCCTCCACGGCGGACGCGGTCGAACTGATGCTCGGCGTGCCGCGTGTGCATGCGAATTACGCTTCCGTGCGCGCGGAGGACTTCGCCTATCCGCCGGATAATGGCGGACGCGGCAGCACCTGGAAGGGCTTCATCGAGTTGTATGAGGTCGAGCAGCACAACCGGCCATCCCTGGTGTGGAATGACACCTGCGCGCCGCTGAATCCGCGCGAGGAGGAATACGCCCGAAAGATCTTCGCCTATTGCCGCGAGGCCGGGGTGGAGGTCATGCTGCTGGGCGTGCCCATCCCGGATTACGACAATGACCATGCGTATTACAATGCGCTGTGGGCGATCGCAGCGGAATACGGCGTGACGGGCGTGAATTACAACCTGCCGACGCTGCGGTTCGGGCTGAAATACGCCAGCGACTTTGCGGATTGGCAGCACCTGAACGTCAGCGGCAGCCGGACATTCTCCATGCGGCTGGGGGCGGATCTGAAGGCGCGCTACGACCTGCCAGACCGCCGCGGCGAGGAGGCCTATGCCTCCTATGAAGCCTGCGCGCAGGCCTGGGAGGCGCTGTATCCGGCACCATGACCTCGTTCACATAAAAATGCTCCGCCTGCGTGCGCGGCGGATGTTTGTAAAACGATGAAACCGACCTGTGGTTCAGATCACAGGCCGGTTTATTTGTTATCGATGTTTTGCTTGTGCCCTGAGGGGGATCAGATCGGCTGCTTCTGCATGGATGCAACAGCGACCCTCTCAGGTTCCGGACATTCCGCCACCTTTGCAACACGTGCCTCTAAGCTCTTTCGGAAATCTTCGTACTCGGCAGGGAGATTGTTCAAGCGATACTTCATGTTGGCCTGCACTGTTTTCTTGATCGAGTAGTGTTGCGGAATGACATGCAGATATTGCTTCTTTTCGCCAAAGGTGGAATACTGTTCCACCTGGAAATAGAAAAGATTTTTGCAGATATACATATTGATGTCAAGGTGTTTGGTGCAGAGCTTTTGCAGATCCTTCAGAGAGTCCGTAGAAAGCGCGAATGTGATCAAATCCGCATTTGCAAATTTGTTCCGCATTTCAAGGAGGGAAAGCGGTGTTTTGGCATCGTCCACAAAATAGCCGTCCGTTGTGGGGTCGAGCATGATCCATTTTAGCAGGGCCCTGTCATAGATCTCTGCAACAACATGATTGTCAAAATCATAGGGGGAGAATGGCATGATCGAAACCCGCCTTGCGTAAATCCCCACGGCCAGACAGCATTCGACAAGGATCTTGGCCTTGTTCAGGCAGTTGATGCCTTGCTCGGGCTGATTCAGGCTGTATTCCAGGAGGCGCAGCGCATTGCACTCAATGTGGTTGTCATACCACGGTGAATGTGTCAGCTTCGGCGCCAGGTAATGCAGCAGCCTTTTCGCTCTCACGAAATCGCTGCCTTTTCCTGCGATCTTGACCAGGTCATACTTGTTCCGCAGTTCTTCAAATTCAGGGCAGTCAAATTCGTAGATGATGTCCTGCGCGCTTCCGCTTTCGAATTCCTGATGCTGGAAGAGTATCCCGCGATAGACATCCAACAGCTGCTGTGCCTGTTCCTGCATTTCCTTCTTTGTCATCACAATACCTCGTTGTCAGGGCGCTTCTGGTGATGGCCGCTCGCGCATACGTGGCGAATCGTAGTGTTTCCATCAGCGGGACGCTGGGATCATTGGAATTCGGTGATGTCCGTGTCCTCCTTGTGGCGGGAGGTCTTGCACTTCTCCATCAGCAGATCGTAGAATTTCTTTTCGTCGATGGGCAGGGACACGGTTTCGCCCGTCCAGGCGGAAAGGTGGATGGCGTTGGACAGCATCAGCCCGTTGATGCCCTCGCGGCCGTCCGCCACCAGGGGCGTGCCGTGCTCGATGGCCGCGGCGAAGGCATTCATGACGCCCATATGCTGGGGATTTTCGCCGTCCGTGTCCACCGTCAGCGTCTCACAGTCAGGCTTGCGGAAGCCCTCCTTGCAGGTGACGCACCATTCGCGCTCATCCACGGCGAGCTTGTGGAAGGTCAGCACATCGTTCTCGCAGACGAGCTTGCCCCTGGTGCCGTCGATCTCCAGGCGGTTGGTGCCGGGGGCATCGCCGGTGGTGGTGATGAAGACGCCCGTCGCGCCGTTGGGGAATTCCAGATAGGCGGTGACGTCGTCCTCGACCTCCACGTCATGCCATTTGCCCTCATGGCAGAAGGCATGGACGCGCGCCGGCAGGCCGCAGAGCCACTGGAGCAGATCCAGCTGATGGGGGCATTGATTCAGCAGCACGCCGCCGCCCTCACCGGCCCAGGTGGCGCGCCACGCACCGGAATCATAATAGAACTGCGTCCGATACCAGTCGGTGACGATCCAGCTCATCCGCTTGATCTCGCCGATCTCGCCGCCGTCGATCATTTCCTTCATCTTGCGGTAGACACAGTTGGTGCGCTGGTTGAACATCATGCCGAAGGTCAGCTCAGGATGCTTGTCCGCCTCGGCGATCATGTCGCGTACCTGCAGGGTGTAGACGCCTGCGGGCTTTTCGCAAAGCACATGCAGCCCCGCCTGGAAGGCCTCCGCGGCCAGCGTGGGATGCTGATAATGGGGCGTGGCGATGAGCACCGCGTCGCATACGCCCGCGTGGATCATGTCGCTGCCTTCGGTGAAGATCTTTGCCTGGGGGAGGCGCTCCTGCGCCCAGTCCCTGCGGGATGCGCGCCGATCCGCGATTGCCGTGATCGTGATCTCCGGGCACTGGCCGTCCACCACGCGCTGCACATGACCGCTGCCGATATTGCCAATGCCGATGATGCCAAGCTTCAGCATGGTTTACACCTCCATCGTGTTCAGGATGTCCTTGAGGGCCGCGACCGCCGCATGGAAGGCCGTCTTGCTGTCCGGATAGCGCTCGTGATGCAGCAGCTCCTCGTCCTGCAGGCCGCTCAGCCCGTCGAATACCGTCAGATGCGGCTCCACCGTCAGGATGATCTCGCCGTCGCGCTCAGCATTCAGGCGGCGGAGGATCTCCGCCACATGCCCGTCGCCATGTCCGGCGCGAACCACCGCGCCATCCGCCATCAGGGCATCCTTGATGTGCATGTAGGTGATGCGCCCGTGCAGGCGGTCATAGGCTTCCAGCGTATTCACGCCGCACTGGATGAAGTTCGCCGGGTCAAAGGCGAAGCCCAAACGGTCGCCGAACACCTCCAGCAGATCCGCATTGCGCTGCGTATCGTCGCCGTAGATGCCCTTCTCGTTCTCGTGGACGAGCTGAACACCGGCCTCTTCCGACAGAGTCAGCATGATTTCGAGCCGGCGCAGCACTTCGTCGCGGCAGTCCTCCGCAGAAACACCCTCTGCGGGGTAGAAGCTGAACATGCGGATGCGCTTGCAGTCCAGCACGCGGCAGAGTTCCAGGCCGTGCTTGAACAGGGCGAGATGCTCGTTAAAGGGTTCGCCGAGGCTGGCCTTGCCATAGGGCGAGCCCAGTGCGGACAGGCGGATGCCGGCAGCATCGAGCTTTTGCTTCACCGCGGCGGCTTCCTCCAGGGTCAGCGCGGAGACGTTCTTGCCGTCCACGCCGCGCAGTTCGATCAGGGTGATGCCTTCGGCCTGCAGCGCCTGAAGCTGCTCATCCAGCATGGGACTGGCTTCATCTGCGAAGGCAGATAGAATAAAATGGGCCATAATGATCCTCCTTATCCGCTTGGTGACTGAATCGATCTACCGTAAATGAATTCTCCGCGTGATAGTGATATCCTGCCGGAAAATGAAAAATCCCCCGCAGTGTCGAACACCGCGAGGGATGTAGCTTACATGGGAGGAAGATGCTTCTTGCTCTCGGAGAAGCCGCGCCCGCTGACCTTGCTCACCTGGCTGAGGACAATGAAGGCGTTGGGGTCGATGCGGCGGATCATCTGCTCGGTGCGGTGGCGTTCGCGGGGGGAAATGACGGTGAAGAGCATATCCAGCTCCTTGCCGTAGTAGCCGGTCTGCGCGTGCAGCAGCGTCACGCCGCGATCCACATCCTGCAGGATCGCCTGGCGGATCTCATCCGCCTTCTCGCTGACGATCTGCATCTGCAGCTGCGCATCGCCCATGGCGAGCATCTTGTCCATCACGATGGTGTAGACCATCACCAGCAGCACGCCGTAGAGCAGCATATCCGGCGCAACGATGAGAGCCTGGCCGACCACGATGACGAAGTCGAACGCATACAGGCTCTTGGACACGGGGATGCCCAGAAACTTCTGCAGCAGCAGGGGCGGAATATCCATGCCGCCGGTGCTGGAGCCGACCTTGACGACCATGGCGATGGAGATGCCCACCAGCAGGCCGCCGAAGAGCGCGCACATCAGCAGATCCTCGCAGATGACGAAGTCGCCGACGATCTTCTGCATCAGGGCGAGGATGACGGGATAGACGAAGGTGCTGACCAGGGTGGTGGCGGCGAAGGTCTTGCCCAGGAAGAACAGACCCAGGAGGAACATCAGGATGTTGAAGATGGCGGTGAAGACCGCGATGGGCATCCCGAAGGCGAATTCGGCGATGATGCCAAGGCCCGTGGTGCCGCCGGTGATCAGCCCGGACGGCAGGATGAACAGCACGACGCCTGCGGCCATGATCACATTGCCCAGCAGGACGACAGGCAGGGATTTCAGGATCTGCTTCCAATTCATTGCAAGACTTTCCTTTCTCGTTCCATAGCGTGAAAAAGCACCCGCCCCGCTGGCAGGCGCGCATTGCACTCACCCATCTATTATACTTGATGCAAGGGCAAAACACAAGCAAAAAAAGAGCCGCGACTCATCAGAATCGCAGCTCATGGGTGCTGGAATTACTCAGCCACTTCCTCGGCGGGAACGACCTTGTCGAAGATGTAGGCGAAAGCGATGGTGTTGTTCTTGGCGTTGACGATGTTCTTCTCGGCATAGCACAGAACCAGCTGGCCGGAGGTGTTCATGAAGATGTACTTCATCTCTTCCTGATCCTCATAGTCGATGCCGGTGATGTCGGTCCAGTGGAGGAGATCGTCGTCACCCTTGAGGTGGGTCTTGGCGGGGCCGTAGTTGTAGTCGCCATCCTGCTCGCCGCGGGCATCGAAGTCATACTCGTCCCACTCGGACTTGATGGTGTACTTCTCGTCCGCAAAATCGGCGAAGGTCAGGGTGCCGTTCATGCAGAACACATGGTCATGCCAGTAGTTGCCCTGGTCGGTGATCTGGCCCAGAGAGGGGTCGGACGCGCAGTGGTTCAGCTCGGCATTGATGGTCATGGTGATGGCACCGGGGGTCACGGCGATCAGGCCGGCCTCAACGCCCTCGATCTCGAAGTCCTCGATGAACTCTTCGCCGATCCAGGCGGCGGTCAGGGTCCAGTCAGCGGTCAGGGTTTCGGGGTTCACCCAGGTCAGGTTCAGCTTGGCGTCCAGGCTGCGGTCGATCTCCATGGGATCCTTCGCGTCCTCAGCGAACACAGCGCAGGACAGCAGCATGGCAACAGCCATGATCAGGGCAAGCAGCTTCTTCATGATGGTTGACTCCTTTCAATCGGGTCATCCTCGGGGGGATGTCCATTTCTGGTTCCTATTATACCAGTTTCGCCCCTCGTTTTCAAGGGGCGAAACTGCATTTTACAGTTCCGTTACACACCGGAGTAGGCCGCGAAGCCGCCGTCGATGGGCAGGACGACGCCGGTGATGGCGGAGGCCGCCTTGTCGTCCGTCAGGAAGAACAGGCCGCCCAGGAGCTCAGCGCTGTCCACGAAGCGGCCCATGGGGGTGCCGTTGAGGATCTTCGCGGTACGGGCGGTGGGGGTGCCATCCTCATTGTAGAGCAGGGCGCGGTTCTGGTTGGACACCAGGAAGCCGGGGGCGATGGCGTTGCAGCGGATGCCGGTGCCGGCGAAGTGGGTGGCCAGCCACTGGGTGAAGTTGGAGATGGCGGCCTTCGCGCCGGAATAGGCGGGGATCTTGGTCAGGGGCGTGAAGGCGTTCATGGAGGAGATGTTCATGATGTTGCCGCTCTTACGGGCGACCATGTCCTTGGCGAACACCTGGGTGGGCAGCAGAGTGCCCTGGTAGTTGAGCTTGAACACGAAGTCGATGCCGTTGGGCTCCAGGTCGAAGAAGGTCTTCTGGCCTTCCTTGGCCTCGTGCTGATACTCGTTGTCGGTGGTGGCACGGGGATTGTTGCCGCCGGCGCCGTTCACCAGGATGTCGCAGGGGCCCAGGTCGGCCAGCACCTGCTGGTGGACATTTTCCAGGGCCTCGGGATCAAGCACGTTCGCCTTGTAGCCCTTGCAGATGAAGCCTTCCGCGGTCAGCTCGTCGGCGAGCTTCTTCACGGCTTCCTCATTCAGGTCCAGGGCAGCGACCTTCGCGCCCGCCTGGGCATACGCACGGGCCATATCGCCGCACAGCACGCCGCCAGCACCAGTCACCACAACGACCTTACCGGTAAAGTCAACATTCAGAGGCAGATTCATCATTTTTGTCATTCCTTTCTGATATATCCGATTTCAGATCACGCATGGATGGCGGGGGCGCTGATGTTGTCCGCGTCCTCCGCGGTCTTGATGGTCGCCATGGCCTCCTCGAGGGTGTGACCGTCAGCGATGTAAGCCTTACGGGCTGCGTTGACCGCCTGGATCTCCTTGATGCGGGCGCCGTCCAGCTCATAGCCCTTCATGGCCACGAGGGTGGCGATCCAGGCCAGCATGGGGATGATACAGAAGCAGATGATGACCGCCCAGTTCATGCCATCCACATAGGGGGTGGACTTGGTGGGCAGCTCGCTCAGACCGGCGGTGAGGGAGATGATCAGGGCCACGATGGTGGCGGACAGGGAGGACACCAGCTTATCCACCAGGGAGAACAGGGTACCCATGATGCCGGGGATGAACTTGCCGGAGCGGTAGGTCTCATAGTCCGCGCAGTCCGCGACCATGGGGATGGGCATGTCCGCCGTGGCGTAATAAGCGCCGTAGCCCACGCCGAAGAAGAGGATGAACGCGATGGTGTACAGGTTGATGCTCAGCTTGCCGCCATCGAGGATGGACAGGTTGAGCGCGGCGGTCTCGGGCTTCCACAGGAGCAGCAGCGCTAGCACGCCGACGTAGCAGCAAAGCGCCACAGCCACATAGGTCATGAGGGACTTCTTCTGGCCATGCTTCTGGGCGGTGCGCACCGTCAGCAGGAAGAAGGGCGCGGAGAAGACATAGCCCAGGATCATCATGATGGAGTTGAGGCTGTCATAGCGGTTCTGGCTGACACCGTCGATCACGCCGAACTGGGTCATGCAGCCGTAGATCATGCACAGCACGGTCAGGTTGGTGGCGATGGACAGGGCCAGCTTGCAGCCGCCGCCGGCGACCATCAGGCGCTGCAGGGGCTTGTTCGCCTTGATGATCTTGATGTACTCGGAGATCTTGATGTTCTCCTGCTTGTTGCCCATGCCGAAGTACTTGGTCTGATCCTTCTCCCAGATGCCGATGATGGCGATGACGGTCAGCAGGATGGAGACCACGATGCCGATGGGCGTCATGATGTTGAACCAGGTGGAGTTGTAGTCGCCCGCGATCCCGTCAGAGGCGATGACCATGCCCAGCACCTGGATCAGACCCATACCGGCCAGGGAGCCGATGGTGTTGAACACGGTGAACAGCGGACGCTGCTTGGGGTCATTGGTCAGCACGGGCTGAGCAGAACGGGTGACGGAGGTCTGGAAGGTGTAGCCGATGACCCACACCGCATACAGCACCACGAACAGGGTGTAGCGCAGCCACATCATCGTGTCGGGCACGAGGGGGGTGACCATGTACAGCAGGATGACGGACACGGCCATGATGAGGTTGCCGAGGACCATGAAGGGGCGGAACTTGCCGAACTTGCCGTCGGTCTTGTCCATGATGGCGCCGATGATCGGGTCGGTGATGGCGTCAAAGACGCGCATGCCGGTGATCATGAAGGATGCGAACGCCATGCCCAGACCCAGCACGCGGTTGCCGAAGGTCGCGATGAAGGACAGGATCAGCACATAATACACATTCGTCGCGCCATTGTTCATGGGGAACATGACCAGCTGATACAGCTTGGCGCGGTTCATGCCGTCCTGCGGCTGAACGGTTGCGGTTTTTGCCATGGAAGGATGCCTCCTTTGTTATGATACAGTCTGACAGTGCAGACGTGATTACACCCAGTTGGACTTCTGCGGATTCTTCTTCTTGGGCAGGATGTAGGCGGGGTTCATCTTCTCCACCTTGCGGAAGGTGGCGGTGTCCTTCAGGCGGCCGCAGACGGCCTCGACCTGGAGCGTTTCCGTCATGGGCACGCGGAAGGTGAACACATGATCCTTGCTCTCCTTGGTGGCGAAGGTCTTGCCGTTGACGATCAGCGTGACCTTGCTCTCGGTGGAGTAGACCTTGATGGTGGTGGTCTTGTCCGCGCGCTCGACATAGCGCTTGGAGCAGATGTGGACGAACTGTTCCTTGCTCCACCATGCCTTGTAAAGATAGAAGGAATCCTTCTTGGTCTTGCGGTCGAAGGTAACCAGGCCCTTGTGGTTCATGCCGGGCTCGCCGCCCTGATCGCGTGCATCCGCTGCGAAGTCGAACATGTTCCACACATGGTTGGCCCACATATACGGATGACGCTTGAAGCAGCGCAGCATGAACTCGTGATACTTGGCCTGATATTCCTCGGTGTGGTCGTTGCGGTGGGGGTGGGAGGAATGCAGGTTGGGCATGCCCTCAGCGCCGTATTCGGAATAGCCCAGGGGCGTCTTGGGGTAGCAGAGGTGGAAGAAGCTGATCCACAGGTCATTGAGGAACATGCCCGGGACATACCAGCCCAGGTACAGATTCCAGCTGACCACATCGGTGATGTGGGCGACCTTGTTGAACGGGCCGCACATGGCATAGCAGGCCAGCGTGGTGAAACGGGTGGGATCAGCCTGATGCACCAGGTCGTTGAGGACGTGGTGGTTATCCAGCATGTCCTTCTTGTCCTTGGTGGAGATGGTGATCTCGTTGGACACGCCCCAGCAGACGATGCAGGCGTGGTTGTAGTTCTGCTCGATCAGCTCCTGCATCTGGGCGATGGTGTTCACCCGGCCGGCAGGCATATGCTCGGAGATGTAGGGGATCTCGGCCCACACCACCATGCCGTAGCGGTCGCACAGGTCATAGAAATACTGATCGTGCTGATAGTGCGCCAGGCGGACGGTGTTGCAGCCCATCTCGGCGATGAGCTTCATGTCCTCATCGTGATGTTCACGGGTGATGGCGTTGCCAAGGCCCTTGCGGTCCTGATGGCGGGAGACGCCGTGCAGGGGATAGGGCTTGTCATTGAGGATGAAGCCGATCTTGGGATCGACGCGGAAGGAGCGCACGCCGAAGGGGATGTCCAGCGCGTCGGTGGTCACGCCGTCCACCTGAACCTCTGCATGGCAGGTGTACAGGTAGGGATCCTCCACGCCGTGCCAGCGGTGCGCCTTCTCCAGCTGGATGGTGGCATCGGTGCCGGTCGCGGTGCCCACGACGCGATCCTTGTGGTCGCGGATGGTGATGACCACATCGCCCGTGGTGATGCGGCTCTGCACGCGGATGGTCGCGCCCTGTCCTTCAGGCGTGGCGGTCACGCGGATGCCGCTGGAGCCCAGGAAGTCCAGCGCGAAATGCGCCTTGTTCACCACCAGCAGGCGGACGCCGCGGTAGATGCCGCCGTAGAAGGTGAAATCCGCCTTCTGGGGATAGACGCGGTCGTTGACGGAGTTATCCGCGGTGACGGTGAGGGTGTTCTCCACGGCCAGCAGGGAGGAAATCTCCGCGCGGAAGGTCGAATAGCCGCCCTCGTGGCCGCACACGGCATGACCGTTGACTTCCACCTGCGCGGAGGAATTCACGCCGTCAAACTCGATCCAGACCTCCTGCGTGTCCGGGTCGAAAGCGGGCTGGGGGAAGGCGAGGGTATAGCGGCAGCTGCCGCGCTTGTAGTCGTTGCCGCCGTCCTGGCCGTCGATGTTGTTCCAGGTATGGGGGATGCTGACTTCGGTGGTCTGGCCGTCCAGGCCGGTAAAGAGCCAGCCGTGCTGCAGTTCGATCGCTTGGCGCATATCGTGCCTCCTTCAGGTCGGATTGATTTTCCTGGTCAAAAACAATATGAAAAAGGACAAAATTTCTCAATGTGTACTCTACCACATTTTTTCGTGAAAAGAAAGGGGAATACCTTCAATAAAAGCCCACAGGGCGCGAATGTTTTTTGCCCGTTCATCCGCGTCATTTTTGCGTCGCGAACGCGCATGGGTTTTGCCGGAAAAAGGCGGATGCATGGGGGCAAAAAGGATGCGGTGACCTAAAAAAGGCTCCGTCCTTCGTTCGGACGGAGCCTTTTGCGACCATCAGGCCTTGGCCTGACCCGGCTTGCGCAGGTAGATGGCCACTTCACCGATGATGAAGGCGGCAGCCATCAGGCCCACGAACCAGAGGTAGTTGGGGTCGAAGCCGGCGGGCTCGTCGATCTTCATGAACACGTCGGCGATGTGCCAGTAGGCCGCGCGCTTGCCGAAGCCGATGAAGAACGCGCACAGGGACAGGAACGGCACCGTTGTCGTCACCACGGACGCCAGGCCGTGCAGCTTGCACACCATCAGCACCGCAGCCACGGCCACCGTGGCGACCAGGGAGTAGGCGATGACGGGGTTGAAGTAGTCGTAATTCATCCGGCCGAAGCGACCCTCGACGCTGATGAACAGGATACCGGCCGCGCAGGAGCAGAGCGCCGCGATCAGGGTCACGATCGAGCTGGCGTTGAACTTCTTGGACATGAGAGGAACTCCTTTCGTTATCCCGCTGCCCGTGGGGGAAGCAAGGATGCAAAATCGAACAAAGCCTTGCGCGTGCAAAGCGGATGATGATACCAGAAAAAATCACGCCGGTCCACGGCATGGCAACGCAGAACGCTCCGCCGCCCGGGAACCGCATTTCCCCGGCAGGCCTTGATCGATCCTGCTTTATGCTGCCTTTATTATGACACACTTGGCGGATCGTTGCAACCGTGATTCCGCGCCGAATGATTTCGTCAGCGGCAAAAAACGGGCTTTTTGCGGATGAAAACTACACGCAAGAGCGGAGCAATGCGCGCTCACGACAAAAATACGACGCAAAATGTGAAAACTGGATGTTGCGACATCGCACAACTTGTGTACGACAAAGACCTTTCCTTTCTGGCACATTTCATATAGAATGAAAACATCATCGGCCGATGACTCTGTTTGTGTGCGCATAATGCCGCGGCGGAGGCATCAGGGCTGGCTGTGCAGTCACCGCATGGGCTGCGCGGCACCGGGAAGCCCATGGCACCCGGGTCTTGGCAACTCTATTTCCGGAAAGGAGATATATTAAGATGAAGGCTTCCAAGCACAGAACACTCAAAAAAGTGCTCCTGAATATCATGGCCGTCCTGTGCGTGCTGGTCTATACCGGCAACACCATCGCCGCGGCGAATGCCGGCGAGGTGCACAAGGCCCTTGGCACCTCCCCCACGAAGATCGTCATGAAGGAAGGCGCTGAGGAGGAGGACTACAAGCGCTACTACGAGAGCACCTATGCTTCCGTCGCTGAGCTGAAGGCGGCCGGTGAGGCGCTGGTGCGCGAAGTGGAAGGCGAGGGCATCGTTCTGCTGAAGAACGAGAACAATGTCCTGCCCTATGCCGAGGGCGCGAAGGTCTCCCTGATCGGCGTGACCGTGCTCGACCCCGTCTACGGCGGCACCGGCTCCGGCGCGGTGGACGCCAATGGCGCGCCCAACTACTACGACGTGATGACCGGCGCGGGCTTCACCGTGACCGACAAGCCTCTGCTGGATTGGTATGTCGAGGGCGAGTATGGCCGCACGACCTACGAGATCGGCGAGCAGAAGTGGTCCAAGGTCAAGCGCAACCACGAGAATGAGGACGGCGATCCCACCATCGGCGTGGGCGAGCATGCCATCTTCGTGGTCGGCCGCGTGGGCGGCGAGGGCGACGACATGACCCGCGACAACTTCAACGATGTGCTGGACAACAACTACCTCCAGCTCAACGAGGAAGAGCGCTCCATCCTGGAGGGCCTGGCCGGCCTGAAGGAGGATGGCGAGATCGCGTCCATCACCGTCATCATCAACAGCGCCAACCCCATCTCCGTGGATTTCCTCACCAATGAGGAATACGGCGTGGATGCTGCGCTGTGGGTCGGCTCCGTGGGCCAGACCGGTCTGTACGCCGTGGGCGATGTGCTCTCTGGCAAGGTCAACCCCTCCGGCTCCCTGCCCGATACCTGGTGGGTGGACAACATGGCCAACCCCGTGCAGAACAACTTCGGCTCCTACACCTACGCCGGCGCTGAAAACTACAAGCTGGGCAACCGCTTTGACCAGTATGTGGTGTATCAGGAAGGCATCTATGTGGGCTACAAGTACACCGAGACCCGTTATGAGGACGTTGTGCTGGGTACCCCCAATGCCGGCAACTATGTCTACGGCAACATCGTCGGCTTCCCCTTCGGCTATGGCCAGAGCTACACCTCTTTCGAGCTGTCTGACCTGAACGTGACCAAGGAGACCAAGACTACCAAGGAATTCGTGGCCCTGGCGTCCCAGGCGGACAAGGATGCGGCCGAGGATCGCACCGAGACCGTCTACACCCTGACCGTGAAGGTCACCAATACCGGTTCCGCCGCGGGCAAGAAGGCCGTGCAGGTCTACGCCCAGAAGCCCTACACCGAGTATGACAAGCAGTGGCAGATCGAGAAGGCCGCTGTGGAACTGGTCGGCTATGGCAAGACCAAGCTGCTCCAGCCCGGCGAGAGCGAGACCATCACCGTCTCCGTGCCTGAGTACTTCCTGACCTCCTACGACGCGCTGAACACCGGCGTGTACGTCCTGGCGGAAGGCACCCACTACCTGACCGTTGCGGATAACGCCCACGAGGCGACCAACAACATCCTCTCCGTCAAGGGCAAGACCGTGGCGGACGGCATGACCGCCGAGGGCAACACCGCCCTGGTGCATGCCATCGAGTATTCCTTTGACGACAAGACCTACGCCACCGCCTATGGTACCGGCGCGCAGGTCACCTCCCTCTTTGATGAGGCGGACATCAACCGCTACGAGGGCCGCGGCGACAACAGCGTCGTGTACTACTCCCGTTCCAACTGGGCAGGCACCGTCACCCCCGGCGCTGTGAAGCTGACCATGACCGATGCCATGGCTGCGGACGCTGTGCTGGATGATTCCGACGTGACGAACGTCGCCCATACCGCTGCGGAAGAAGACATGCCCACCCTGGGCGAGAAGAACGGCGTCCAGCTGATCCACATGATGGATTACGCCTACGAAGCTCCCGAATGGGAGGAGTTCATGGATCAGCTGACCTATGCTGAGCTGGTCAAGATCTGCGCCAACGGCCTGCGCATGACCTACAACGTGTCCTCCATCGGCAAGCCTCAGACCCTGGACCACAACGGCCCCTCCGGCGTCACCCAGGTGTATTCCTCCGGCGACAACGGCTATGCCAAGGTCACGGGCGATCCCAACATGTCCGCCAAGGGCACCTGCTTCCCCTGCAACGGCATCGTCGCTGCGACCTTCAATGACGAGCTGGTGTACCGCGTCGGTCAGCTCATCGGTGAGGACTGCATGTGGGCTGGCTACGCCGGTCTGTACGGCACGGGCCTGAACATCCACCGTTCTCCCTATGCCGGCCGCGTGTTCGAGTACTACTCCGAGGACGGCATCCTGACCGGCCTGATCGATACCGCCGAGACCCTGGGCATCCAGGAGAAGGGCGTGTATGTGTACAACAAGCACTTCGTCCTGAACGACCAGGAGAAGAACCGTGCCGGTATCGCCACCTGGGTCAACGAGCAGGCGCTGCGTGAAATCTACCTGCGCGCGTTCGAGCTGCCGATCGTCAATGCGGATGCCAAGTGCGTCATGACTGCCTTCAACCGTCTGGGCGCCATCTGGTCCGGTGCGTATCGCGAGCTGCTGACCGACTGGCTCCGCGGCGAGGCTGGCATGAGCGGCTTTGCTGTCACCGACATGTACGACAATGCCTACATGGTCAAGGTGCATGAGGTGCTGGCTGGCAACGATATCCCCGACAACCTGGTCGGCGAGGATATCAGCGAGTTCACCGCCTACGAAGGCAACGCTGTGGTGGTCAACCGCCTGCGCGAGTCCGCCAAGCGCGTGCTCTACACCGTGCTGCACTCCCGCGGCATGGACGGCATCAGCAGCAACTCCGAGGTCGTCTCCGTGACGACCTGGTGGCAGATGTCCCTGAACATCGCCCAGTGGACCACGCTGGTGCTGTCGGTCGTCTTCGCGGCTCTGCTGATGATCGATATCTGCAAGGAAAAGTTCGGCAAGAAGGCTGAATAATTCCCCGCAAAAAGAACCCCAACGCCCGCGGCGCGGCTTGCGCTGCGGGTTTTTTCTGTGCATTTTTCGGTTGAAAATTAGATTTCTTCGCCCATTGCGCACAAATTTGACTTGTCGAAATCGTGCTTCTGTGTTATCATATTGTCAATATCAGTGGCGAGAAACGTGAGAGGAGACCCCTTATGCTGCGGCTTGCAATCGTGGACGACAATCCGAATGATTCCGCTGCCCTTCGTGCGCTTGTGGCAGATTACCTGCAGAAGAACAACCATTCCTACGCGATCCAGGTGTTCAACGCACCGCTGGACTTCATTCGCTCGACGGAGAACCATGACATCGTGTTCATGGACATCCGCATGGATAAGCTGGACGGGCTGGAAGTCGCCCGGATCATGCGCAAGATCAATACCGACACCGTGCTGGTGTTCGTCACCGCCATGGCCCAGCTGGCCATCAAGGGCTATGAGGTGGACGCGCTGGACTTCATCGTCAAGCCGGCGGACCAGGGATCGATCAACTATGTGCTGGCGAAGGCGCTGACCAAGCTGGAGAACACCTCTTCGACCATCTTTGCGCTCAAGACCTCCGAGGGCATCGTCAGCCTGTCCTCCAATGACATCACCTATGTGGAGGTCTTTGACCACAATCTGGCCTACCACACCACCAAAGGCACCTATGAGGTGCGCGGCAGGCTGTCCGACGTCATCCAGAAGCTCGACCAGAAGCGGTTCATCATGTGCAACCGCTCCTTTGTGGTGAATCTGCGGTATGTGTCCAGCGCGTGCAGCGAATACCTCGTGGTGGACGGCAAGAAGATCTATATTTCGAAATCCCATTCTAAGGAGATCATGAAGCACTTCTCCAATTTCCTGGGGGAAAATCTATGACGACCGACCGCTGGTATATCAGCACCATCGACCACCGCATCTCCACCGCGCTCATCTTCTGCCTGCTGCTGGTGCTGATCGGTGATCCGAAAAAGAAAAAGCCTCTCTTCGCCCTGCGCGCGATCGCCTCGCTTGTGGCGATGTCCGCTGTCAGCTGGGGCATTCGCTATGTGGTGGATATCTACCTTGTCGGCAATGTGATGCAGGGCATCGGGCATTCTGTCCACCTGATCGTCATGACGCTGATGTACACCCTGGCGTACGTGCTGTGCTATGACACCAATGCCGCCGAGGTCACCTATGTGGATCTGCTGGCGATGACCATCTACAAGATGGCGTGGAACACCTTCAAGGTGTTCGCATCCGGTGCGGAAATGCTGCAGACGGCCAAGCTCTGGTCGCGGTACAGCATCATGGGGTCGCTGGTGTCGTATCTGTGCTACTGCACGGTGTGCCTGGTGGCTTGCTATCTGCACCGGCGCTATGTCAAGAAGATGCCCGATGAGGCGGATCAGCGCTTCATGGTGGTGGCGTGCTTCGCGTTCATGTTCTGCCAGGTGGTGCTGGAGTTCTGCGGGCGCGTATTCACCGCCGGCCCGTCCACGCTCTTCCTGTATTACCTCTGCTCGACCCTCTATTCGCTCATCAACTATGTGGTGCTGCTTGTCATCTCCCAGCTGAGCTACTATCGCCGCGACAGCGAGGATATGCACAATTTCATCAAGAACAAGATGCAGTATTACCAGATGAGCCGCGACGGCATCACCTCGCTGCAGATCAAGTGCCACGACCTGAAGCATCAGATCGCCGCCATCCGTACCCGCGCGGAGAAGGAGAACTTCGACAAATACCTGGATCGCCTGGAGGATTCCATCATCGAATACGGCACGGTGGTGGATTGCGGCAACGAGACGATCAATGTCGTCCTGACGGAGAAGAACATCCTCTGCTCCACCTGCGGCGTGAAGTTTTCCTACATCATTGACGGCACGCTGTTCGACTTCATGTCCGAGATGGAGATCTACTCCCTCTTCGGCAACGCGCTGGACAACGCCCTGGAGAGCTGCAGCAAGGTCAGCGCGCCGGAAAAGCGCGTCATCTCCCTCAAGGCGGCCTCTCGCGGGGATATGGTCATCCTCCATGTGGAGAATTATCATGAGAATTCGCTGAACATGGTCGACGGCATCCCCCAGACCACCAAGACCGGCACCGGCCACGGCTTCGGCCTGCGCTCCATCCAGAACATCGCCGAAAAGTACGGCGGCATCGCTTCTGTTCAGGTGGAGGAAGACCTGTTCAAACTCAACGTCATGCTGCATGCACCCGGAAATGAAGGGTGAAATTTTACCAAATCACCCCAGATCATCCAGAATGGACGGCCATTCACGTCAGTATTTTGTCGTGAACGACCGTCCTTCTTCGTATCCGACCCATGACTCAATATTCAAGGAAAACCCTTTCCATTATGGGATAACTATGATATAATATTGACAAGTTCAGCGGACGAGCTGCGCGCGCCTGTCCGCCGACAAATAAGACACAAGTGAGGAGATTGCACATGAAGCGGTTTCTGAGCCTGATCATCGCGACCGCGATGGTTCTGTCCCTCGTGCCCGCGATGGCTGAGGGCGTGGAGTACATCCCCGCTCCCTACACCGTTGCTGAAGGCGCTAAGATCACCGATACCTATTTTGAGCCCGTCATCTACCACAATGGCGAAGGCGAGCCCACCATCGGCGTGACCACTGTTGGCGTGCTGAAGGTTGACGGCAAGTACTTCAAGGATGCGGATAACGACCACGAGCTGGACGTCTTCGAAGACTGGCGTCTGCCCGCTGCTGAGCGTGCCGCTGACCTGACCACCAAGCTGACCAACAACCAGAAGATCGCGTTCATCTTCAACAACCTGATGACCACCCCCGAGTCCCGTACTCTGGCGGAAGTCACCAACGAAGATGGCACCATCAATGTGGCGAAGGTCATCAAGGTTGCGGATCCCGATGCCGAGGCGGCTGGCGGTTCTTCCGGCGGCAGCGCCTGGTCCTCTCCCTCTGACGAGGTCATCCTGAACGAGAACCTCCGTCATGGCGTGTACCGCGGCAACACCACCTATGACGCTTCCGTCGTCGCGCTGTACAACAACATCGTCAACCAGCTGGCTGAGTATGACGCTGTTGTCAACGGCGAAGCCATCCTGCCCTACACCCTGATCTCCAATCCCATCAGCACCGGCTATGTGAACAACCTGGCGCTGGCGGCGGCTGTCATGGGCGATGTGGCCAATGGCGGCGACTACTCCATGGTCACTGAGTATGCTGAGCTGGATCGCGAGATGTGGGTCGCCCAGGGCATCCGTCAGATGTACGGCCCCCAGATCGACATCGCGTCCGATCCCCGCTGGGCCCGTAACTCCGGCACCTACGGCGAGATCCCCGAGGTCACCGCTGGCATCACCACCGCGCTGGTGGCTGGCTATCAGCAGGGCACCAATGGCGTGCAGCTGGAGGGCGTGAGCCTGTCCATCAAGCACTTCCCCGGTGACGGCGCTGCTGAGAACGGTTACGAGTCCCACACCTATCAGGGTCAGTGGCGTATCTACACCACCCCCGGCTCCCTGGAGAAGTACCAGCTGGTCGGCTTCCAGGCCGCCTGCGACGCTGGCGTTTCCTCCATCATGCCCTGCTACTCCCGCGACACCACCGATCCCCGCTCTGTTGAGCAGACCTATCGTGGCGTTGTGATCCCCGTGGATCAGGTGGGCTCTGCCTACTCCACCACCATGATGCAGACCCTGCTGACCGAGACCATGGGCTTCAAGGGCTTCATCAACACTGACTCCGGCATCATCGAGACCCAGACCTTCGGCGTGGAGACCCTGTCCCTGTCCGAGCGCTATGCCAAGCTGATCAACAACGGCGTTGGCGCCATCGGCGCTGGCTTCGACTGGAAGGAAGTCACCGCTGCGCTGGAGAACGGCCTCATCACCGAGGAGCAGCTGAGCGCTGTGAACGTGTCCCGTCTGACCACTGAGATCGCTCAGGGCCGTCTGGACAACCCCTACACCGATCCCGCTAACGCTGACGCTGTGCGTGCGAAGAACACCACCGGCGAGGCTGGCGAGAAGGCTTACCTGTCCCAGCTGAAGTCCGTTGTTCTGCTGAAGAACAAGGACAATGTCCTGCCCCTGAACGACACCACCAAGAAGGTGTACATCGCTTCCTTCACCGGCAAGGGTGCGGACGATGCCACCCTCGAGGCGCTGACCGCTGAGTTCCAGGCCAAGGGCTTCACCGTCGTCGAAGAGGCTGACGAGGCCGACATCGCTTACCTGGACGTGGCGCCCACCTACAACGGCACCACCGGCTCCAACACCGCCATGGGCGTGATCGACCTGGTGGAAGAGGCTGAAGTGCCTGCCGTCGTGAAGGCTTCCAACGCCTACACCCAGATCCCCAGCGGCGAGACCATCGAGGTCACCACTGTTGAGGACGTGAAGGACATCGCCAAGATCGCCAAGAAGGTGCACGAGAATGGCGGCGTTGTGATCGCCTCCATCAAGGTCACCCAGCCCTGGATCCTGACCAACCTCGAGCCCCATGTTGACGGCCTGATCGCCAACTTCGGTGTGCCCCAGAAGGCCCAGGTTGCCGTCGTGACCGGCGAGTACAACCCCACCGGCAAGCTGCCCATCACCATGGTCTCCTGCAACGAGGTCATCAAGACCAACTGGGAGTACCTGTCTGACGGCCGCATCTACGACGTGTGCGTGTCCCCCAACGATGTGCCCGGCTACGACAAGGATCAGTACATCGATCCCGAAATCCTGGCCAACGTCAATGGCGGCTCCTACGCTTACTGCGACGAAATGGGCAACTACTATCGTGCCTGGTTCGGCCTGAGCTACTAATTGACCCATATGGCTTGGGGCGGAGGGTGCTCCCTCCTCCCCAGGCCCGTTCCTGTAAAGCGTCAGGGGTGCCCAGCGCGAGCCGAAGCAATTCGGTTGGGTCACCTCTGGCGCTTTTTGTTTTCGGCCATCCCAGGGGACGAGCCCCTGTGCTGGCTACGCGGGCGCAATGCAAGCATTGCATCCCGCTAGTCGGGCTGTAGCCCTCCCTCAGTTTTGGCCATCCCAGGGGACGAGCCCCTGTGCTGGCTACGCGGGCGCAATGCAAGCATT
>CAZIUA010000007.1:30952-59009 GCA_964542315.1 uncultured Faecalibacterium sp.
TCCCGCTAGTCGGGCTGTAGCCCTCCCTCAGTTTTGGCCATCCCAGGGGACGAGCTCCTGTGCTGGCATTCCGCCCCTTTGATGATCCTCCCCACGGACGCATGCGCGTGGCCTTCGCAACGCGGAGCCTACGCCCGTTCGTCCGCAAAAAAGTATGAGGTGTACGATGATGAAACGTTTTTCTGCCCTGCTCCTGAGCCTGATGCTCCTTGTGTCCGCTGCCTTCGCTGAAACCACGGAGGATGCGGTGATCGCCACCGTCAACGGCGAGGCGCTCCTGAGCAGCACCTATTCTGCCATTGAGACGACCTATCTCTACCAGTATGAGGCGATGGGTGCGGATCTGACCGACGAGGCGAGCTACGCCTACATTCAGGATCTGGCGCTGAACTACGCCATCAATCAGATGCTGATCAAGCAGGACATGCGCGCCCAGGGCTGCTACGAATTTGACGAGGAAACGGAGAATTGGTGCGCCGAGCAGGGCAAGGCCGCCTACAGCGCCGCGCTGAATGAGGTCATCGAATCCCTGCGCACGCCGGACGCCACTGAGGATGAGCTGACCGTGTACGCCCTGGCCTATGCCGCCACCCTGAACGTCACCGAGCAGACCTATGTGGATTTCTACCGCGACCAGTATGCCGAGGCGCAGTATTACGCCTGGCTCACCCGCGAGAATCCCGTCACCGATGCGGATGTGCAGGCTGCCTATGCCGAGTGCGTCGAAAACAGCCGCGTCCTGTATGAAAATGATGTCCCGGCCTTTGAGAATGCGCTGAACAGCAATGCTGAGGTGTGGTACCGTCCGGCGGGCTATCGTCGGGTGCTGCAGATCCTGCTCCCGGCGCAGGGTGAAACTGCCGAGGAGAAGCTGGCCAGCGTGCAGTCCACCGTGGATGAGATTAATGCCCGACTGGAGAAAGGCGAGGACTTTGCGACCCTGATCGCCGAATACGGCACGGACGCCAATTTCGCCAATGCGGACTTCCTCACCACCGGCTATCAGGTGCATCCGGAATCCATCATTTGGGCGGAGGAATTCGTCGCGGCGGCCTTCTCCGAGGAGATGACGCAGTCCGGCTGCATCAGCCTGCCCTTCGCCAGCGACCTGGGCGTGCATATCCTCTACTACCTGGCGGATGTGCCGGCCGGCCCCGTCGAACTGACGGCGGAGCTGAGCGATGCGCTGTCCAGCCTGATCTACGCGCAGCGCCGCAGTGCCGCGCTGGCCGTCCGCATGGAGGAACTGGCCAACGCCGCTGAGGTCGTCATCCACTGATCCAAAGTCCCATTCAGCCCCGTGTGCAGCACGCATGCGGGGCTTTTTGGTTGCAAAACGGGCAAAACTTGACGGATATGGTCAGCATACGATATAATAAAACGAATATGGATCATGCGGCCCATGCGGTGGGCGGAGAGGAAGACGAGTATGCTGGAATTCATCAAGCGAGGCCCGAAGGATGTCCAGCCCATTGGCGATCTGCCCCTGTGGCTGAGCGGCCTGTTGCGCTGCCGCGGGGTGGATACGCCGGAAAAGGCAGAGCGCTTCCTCCAGCCGGATGTGACGCAGATGCATGATCCGCTCCTCATGCAGGACATGGACAAGGCGGTCGCGTTCATCCGCGCGGCGGTGGAGAAGGGCGAGAAGATCATCGTCTATGGCGATTATGATGTGGACGGCGTGTGTGCCACGTCCATCATGCTGGAGACCCTGCGCGAAATGGGCGCCGAGCCGGATTTCCGCATCCCCAGCCGCCACGGAGAGGGCTACGGGCTCAACTGCGACGCGGTGCGTGAGATGGCGCAGACGCATCGCCTGCTGATCACGGTGGACTGCGGCGTCACCAACCACGAGGAGGTCAAGCTGGCGCAGATGCTGGGCATGACCGTCATCGTGACCGACCATCATCAGCTGGCGGATACGCCGTCTCCGGCGGATGCGGTGCTCAATCCGCTGCTGGGGGAGTACCCCTTCCGCCGCCTGTGCGGGGCCGGTGTGGCACTAAAGGTCACCCAGGCGCTGCTGGGCATGGACGCGGTGATGCGCCGCATCGATCTGGCCGCGCTGGCCACCGTGGCGGACATCGTCCCCCTGATCGATGAGAATCGCGTCATCGTCCATGAGGGGCTGCGGCAGATGGCGGATTGCCAGCGTCCCGGCCTGCGCGCGCTGATGCAGGTCAGCGATGTGAAACCGCCGGTGAATTCCGGGCATGTGGGCTTCCGGCTGGCACCGCGCCTGAACGCCGGTGGCCGTCTGGAGGATGCCTCCCAGGGGGTGCGCCTGCTGACCGCACCCGATGCCGCCGCGGCGGAACCCATCGCCATGCACCTGGAGGAGGCCAATGCCCAGCGTCAGGGCATCGAGCAGGACATCACCCAGCAGGCACTGGCGATGATCCCGACACATGTGGATTTCCTGACGGACCGCGTCATCATCCTCATGGGTGAGGGCTGGAATCACGGCGTGATCGGCCTGGCTGCGGGGCGCATCTGCGAGCGCTACCATTTCCCCACCATCGTGCTGACCAAGGACGAGGAAGGCGTGGCGGTCGGCTCCTGCCGATCCATCCCCGGCGTGAATATCCATGCCATGCTGAGTATCTGCAAGGATCTGTTCGTCCGCTTTGGCGGACATGAGCAGGCGGCAGGGCTGACCATGCAGGCGGAACTTGTGCCGGAACTGCGCCGTCGGCTGAATCTGGCCATCACGGAGAACTGCGACCTGACCTGCTACATCCCCCGGAAGGAATACGACATGACCGTGCGTCTGCAGGAGGTCGATCTGGACATGATCGCCCGGCTGGATCGCCTCCAGCCCACCGGCTATGCCAACCCCAATCCGGTCTTCCTGGTGCGCAATGCCCACCTGCAGCAGGCCATGCGCGTCGGCAAAACGCGCACGCACCTGAAGATGATGCTGCTGGATGGCTCGACCGTGCGGGACGGCATTGCCTTTGGTCAGGGGGATCTGGCGGATGAGGGGCTGGAACGCGTGGATGTGCTTTTCACCCCGGAGCGCAATGAGTTCCGCGGACGCGTCACGCCCCAGCTCATGGCGGAAGCCGTCGTTCCGGCGGAAGGCGCGGTGACGATCCCTGCGGCGCAGGTGCTGTTTTCCGGGCTGTTGCAGGAAATTCAGGTGCTCGCGGCGAATAATAATAGGATTCTCCCTCAGGTGGAGAATATCACAGCGGCCGGTGTGCGCAAGCTGATGAAGACCGGGCGCAATGTGCTCCTTATCGGGCACGAGCGGGAAAATGCCGCCCGGATGCTCAGCGAGGTGCAGGCGGATACAACCGTGGGCGAGGTGCGCGACGCCCGCGCGTTCAATACCGTGCTGCTTGATCCGGATCATGCGCGGCTGCAGGATGTGTGGACGGATATCGTCCTGCTTGACGGCGATCTCTTACCCGGCGAGGCCGCTCTCATCGCGGAAAAATGTCCGCGCGCCCATCTGCATGCCATGCCGAAGAATCCGACCCTGCGGACGCTGCTCCAGCAGCTCGCCATGGAGGATGAGACGCTCCGCACGCTGTATCGGCGCGTCCGCCAGGGTGGCGATATGTCCCCCCGGCAGCTCTCGGCAGACACCGGCCTGACGCAGGAACAGGTGCTGACTGGGCTGATGGCCTTCCATCAGGTGAAGCTGGTGGAAATGTCGCTGTCCCCGTATGCGGTGCGGCTGCTGCCGCCGGTGAAATGCCGCATGGATGACAGCGAACTGATAAGATATCTGCGCGCCCTGTGAACGGGGCAGCAGGACAAGGAAAGGAGGATGCTTGATGTACACGGTTTATGAGGCGATGCCACTGGACACAATGCTGGCCCGCGTGGAGAAATATAACCCCGGCGACGGCGCGGAGCTGGTGCGCAAGGCGTATCTTTTCGCCCAGGAGGCGCACAAGGATCAGAAGCGCAAGAGCGGCGAGCCGTATTTTGTGCATCCCTGTTTTGTCGCGAGCATCCTGACGGAATTGATGATCGATCCGCCGACCATCGCGGCGGGTCTGCTCCACGATACGGTGGAGGATTGCGAAAACATCACCCTGGACACCCTGCGCAAGGAATTCGGTGAGGAAGTGGCCTGGCTGGTGGACGGCGTGACCAAGCTGAACAAGCTGGATTTCGCCGATAAGGAGGAGGCGCAGGCGGAATCCCTGCGAAAAATGATCCTGGCCATGTCCAAGGACATCCGCGTGGTCCTGATCAAGCTGGCGGATCGCCTCCACAATATGCGCACCATGAAGTTCCAGAAGCCGGAACGCCAGGTGTCCATCGCCCGCGAAACGCTGGATATCTATGCACCTCTGGCGCATCGTCTGGGCGTGTATGCCATCAAGCAGGAGCTGGAGGATCTCTCCCTGCGCTATATCGACCCGGCTGGCTATCAGGATCTGGTGCAGAAGGTCGGCCAGAAGCGTTCCGAGCGGCAGGAGAACATCCGCACCGTCATCGAGGAGCTGTCCGAAAAGCTGGACGAGATGCACATCCACTATGACATCGATGGCCGCCCGAAGCATTTCTACTCCATCTACCGCAAGATGGTGCTGCAGAACAAGCCCTTCGACCAGATCTATGACCTGATCGCCATCCGCGTGCTGGTGGATTCCGTGCCGGATTGCTATATGGTGCTGGGCATCGTGCATACCCTGTGGAACCAGATCCCCGGCCGCTTCAAGGACTACATCTCCGTCCCCAAGGCGAATATGTACCAGTCCCTGCACACCACGGTGGTGGGCGGCCGCAAGATGCCCTTCCCCTTTGAGGTGCAGATCCGCACATGGGAGATGCACCGGGTGGCGGAATACGGCATTGCGGCGCACTGGCGCTATAAGGAAAAGGGCGGCGGCGGAGACGATCTGGACTCCAAGCTGACCTGGGTGCGCCAGATTCTGGACTGGCAGAGCGACACCCGTGACTCCAAGGAGTTCATGGACACGCTGAAAACCGACCTCTTCGCCGAGGAGGTCTTCCTCTTCACCCCCAAGGGCGATGTGGTGTCCATGCCCAAGGGCGCAACGCCGCTGGACTTTGCCTATCGCATCCATTCCGGCGTGGGCAATAAATGCGTCGGCGCGAAGATCAACGGCAAGATCATGCCGCTGGACACGGCGCTGCAGACCGGCGACCGGGTCGAGATCATCACCAGCGCGTCCTCCAAGGGCCCGAGCACGGACTGGCTGCGCATCTGCAAGACCCCGCAGGCGAAGACGAAGATCCGTGCCTTCCTGAAGAAGGAATTCAAGGCGGAGAACATCGAGCTGGGACGCTCCATGGTGGAAAAGGAATGCCGCCGGCGCGGCTTCAACCCTGCCGAGCTGATCAAGCCGGAGTTCTACGATACCATCATGCGCAAATACGGCTTCACCCAGGCGGATGATATCTTCGCCGCGGTGGGCTATGGCGGCATGGCGGCGGTGTATGTGGTCAGCCGCCTGGCGGATGAACAGCGTGCAGCACAGGCCGCTGCGGCCCCCAAGCTGGAGGAATTGCTCCAGCCCACGCCCCAGCCCCAGCGCCGCCCCAACACCAAGGCCAACCACGGCATCATCATGCCCGGCAATGAGGATATGGACATCCCCGTGCGCTTTGCACGCTGCTGCAGCCCTGTGCCGGGGGATGATATCATCGGCTACATCACCCGTGGGCGCGGCGTGACCATCCACAAGGCGGATTGCGCCAATGCGCTCTCCGGCGAGCAGGAACGCCGCGTGGCGGTCTGCTGGGCGGATGAAAACGTGGGCGCGTTCACCGCATCCATCAAGATCGTGGCGTATGACAAGGCGAATCTGCTGGTGGAGCTGGCAACCATCCTGGGCGAGATGAATATCACGATCAAGACCGTGTCCACCACGCTGGACGAGAAGAACCGCATCGCGACCTTCCGCTTCGTGGTGGAGGTCAAGTCCCGCGAGCAGATGGATAAGCTGGTCAAGCAGCTGATGAAGAAGTCCGACGTGATCGATGTCTTCCGCGCGTGATGGTGCGGAAGACTTGCGATCTCTCATTCCCGAATCCCAAAGAGCAAGGAGGCAGCCTATGCGCTGTGTGATCCAGCGGGTGACGTCCGCGTCCGTCGCGATCGACGGAGAGACCGTCGGCCGGTGCGGCAGGGGATATATGATCCTCATTGGCGTATCCGCAGAAGACACCGAAAAGGACCTCGAATATATGGCCAGCAAGATCCCGACGCTGCGCATTTTTGAGGACGAAAACGGAAAGATGAACAAGTCCATTTTGGATGTGGGCGGCGAGATCCTGGCGGTGAGCCAGTTCACGCTCTATGGTGATGCGCGCTCGCAGCGGCGTCCGGGCTTCACGGCGGCAGCCCGCCCGGAGAAGGCCATCCCCCTGTATGAGGGGCTGGTGGATGCCTGGCGCGCGCAGGGCCTTCATGTGGAAACGGGCGTTTTCGGCGCAGACATGCAGGTGTCCCTTGTGAATGACGGCCCCGTGACCATGCTGATGGATTCCACCAAGCTCTTTTGACGGAGGCACCCATGCTGAAAATGAAGGCGCTGACGGTGGGCGCGCTGTCCACCTGCTGCTATATCGTGTGGGACGATGCATCGATCGGCTGCGTGATGATCGATCCCGGCGCAGAGCCGGAGCGCATCCGCAGGGAATGCGAGGGCCGGACGATCGAGGCGATCCTGCTGACCCATGGGCATTTCGACCACATCGGCGGTGTGGCGGAGCTGGCTGCAGAGGGCGCGGAGATCGTCATCCACAAGGACGATGCTCCCATGCTGGTCGATCCTTCGTTGAACGCGGGCTGGCTCGTCGGGCGTCAGGTGACAGCTCCGCAGGCGACGCGAACCATCCGCGAGGGCGATACGCTGACCTATGCCGGGGTGACGTTCACGGTGCTGCATACACCGGGACATACGCCGGGCGGCGTGTGCTATCAGACGGGGGACTGGCTGTTCACCGGGGATACGCTCTTTCAGTACGGCTATGGGCGCACGGATCTTCCCGGCGGCTGCATGCCGCAGCTGGCGGCGTCCCTGCGGCGGCTTCAGCCCCTGGCGCAGCAATATGAGATCTTCCCCGGACACTAAATGAGGACGATATGGACATGATGCAGTATCTGGATACCATTCAGCCGGAGCTGATGAACATCACCCGCCTTTTCGGCATGGAGGACAGCGTGTGGGATGAACCGCGCTACACCTTCACCGCGTGGGAGGCGGACGGCTGCTATCACTGCCGCTTCACCGACGGCGAGAGGGCCGCAGAGGGGAGCGTCCCCGTTCCGCCCGATGAGGCGGATGAGCGCCTGCTGACGCTCCACCGCAAGCGCGCTGCACGACGTCTGGTGCGTCAGACGCTCTATGACCTGTGCCGCGATGTGACCGGCATCCATCCGCCGTGGGGCAGCCTGACCGGCATCCGCCCTACCCACCTGATGCAGGAGGCCATCGGGCTGGGCCTGGCCGGTGAGGACGCAAAACGCTATGTGATCGACCACTTCGATGTGCAGCCGGCGCAGGCGGATATCCTCTGGGAGATCGCGCAGGTGCAGGGCGCCATGCCGCCGCCGGATGACCGCTGGATGGATGTGTATATCGGCATTCCCTTCTGCACGACGCGCTGCACCTACTGCTCTTTCTCCTCCGGAGAACTGGGCAGCGGCAAGCTGGTGGTGCCGTATCTGGAGGCGCTCTTCCGGGAGATGCAGGCGTGCAGCACCATGATCGGCGCCACTGGGCGGGCGCTCCGCGCGGTGTATGTCGGCGGCGGTACGCCAACCAGCCTCAACGAGGAACAGCTGACGCGCCTGCTTGCGCAGATGATGGCCTGCTTCCCCGGTGCGATGGAATATACCGTGGAGGCCGGTCGCCCGGACACCATCACCCCCGGCAAGCTCCGCGCCATCAAGGCGGCCGGTGTGGGGCGCATCAGCATCAATCCCCAGACGATGAATGACGACACGCTGCGCATCATCGGCCGTGCGCATACCGCGCAGCAGGTCATCGATGCCTATGCCATGGCGCGCGAGGCCGGCATCCACCACATCAACATGGATGTGATCGCGGGTCTTCCCGGCGAAACGGTGGAGGACTTCGCCCGGACGATGGCCTACGCAAGGCAGCTCCAGCCGGAGAGCCTGACGGTGCATACCCTGGCCATCAAGCGTTCGACGCGCCTGCATTTCGAGAATTACCGCTTCCCCACGGGCGTGGAGGCGTCGCAGATGGTCACCATGGGTCTGGAAACGGCCCGTGCGCTGGGCATGCAGCCCTATTACCTCTACCGCCAGAAGAACATGGCCGGCAATCAGGAGAACATCGGCTATGCGATCCCCGGTCACGCCTGTCAATACAATGTGGATATCATGGAGGAGACGACGAACATCCTCGCGCTGGGCGCGGGCGGCATCTCCAAGCGTGTGTACGAGGATGAAGGGCATATCGGCCGTGCGCCCAATGTGACCAATATCGAGCAGTACATCAGCCGTGTGGATGAGATGATCCAGCGCAAGCGTGATCTGTTCGGGGTGGAAACAGGCCGGTGAAGGCGCGCACACCCACAAAAAGCGTACTTTTGCGGCTGAAATGCCCTGCTTTTTCCACGAAAAAGGGCTGTTCGGCGCGAAATTGCGCGGAAAACTTGCATTTCTGATAAAATGCTGATACAATAACGATGTGAATATGCAATGGGCTTCCGCAGCAGGCGGAAAGCACCATCGGGATTTCCCCTGCAGCATGAAAGGAGTGTCATTCATGGCACAGAACCCCACTTTTGTCATCACCATGGAGGATGGCCGCGAAATGAAGGGTGAGCTTTACCCCGAGATCGCGCCCCAGTCCGTGGGCAACTTTATTGCACTGGCCAATTCCGGCTTCTACGACGGGCTGATCTTCCACCGCGTCATCCCCGGATTCATGATCCAGGGCGGCGACCCCAAGGGCGTTGGCATCGGCGGCCCCGGCTATCACATCAAGGGCGAATTCGCCATGAATGGCTGGGATAACCCCCTCAAGCACACCTATGGCGTGCTGAGCATGGCCCGCAGCATGATGCCCGATTCCGCCGGCAGCCAGTTCTTCATCATGACCTCCGACAGCCCCCACCTGGACGGCCAGTACGCCGCCTTTGGCAAGGTGCTGGAGGGCATGGAGACGGCGGACGAGATCGTCAACACCAGCCGCGACATGCGTGACAAGCCCGTGGTCGACCAGCGGATGAAGTCCATCCGTGTGGAGACCTTCGGCCAGGTCTATCCCTTCGATCAGATGTAAGCCGCAAGGCTTTCCCCATCGGCGCAGATCAGGGCGGAATTTCGCCGATCTGCGCTGTTTTTGCAGATAGGAGGGTTTCTGCCCTTCCGCCGTGAAGGCGGCCTGCAAAAAGAAAACTTCCTGCGGGAAGAGTGTGGTTGAGGTAGCGATGGAAAAGCAGAGGATCACGGTGCGCGTCGCAGGCAAGGAATACCCCCTTGTTTCCTCCGATGGCGCCGAGCATCTCAGCCGTGTGGCGGCGTATGTGGATCGGCAGATCACCGAAACGCAATTCGCCGCGCGCACGAGCAAGGAGAATGCCGCCGTGCTGGCCGCGCTGAACCTGGCGGATGAACTGATGAAGGCCAGGGACGAAAATGCGCGGCTGCGGCGGGAACTGGCATCCCGGCAGCAGTGAGACCGGATGCCGCACGGACGAAAGGGGCGCCATCGCCCCGTGGATTGAGCGTATGATGAACGAACACAAGGACGCGATGCCCCTGGAGAACCTTGCCCCTGCGGGCAATCCTGAATGCCTGGAAAGAGCCGTGGCCGCCGGTGCGGATGCGGTCTATTTGGGTTACGCCGCTTTTTCTGCCCGGGCGGGCGCTGGCAATTTCGACGAGGCGCAACTCCGTCAGGCGGTGCATTTCGCCCATCTCCATCATGTGCGCGTGCATGTGACGGTCAATACCCTGGTCAAGGATGGCGAACTCGCCGGCGTTGAGGATGTGCTCTGCCTGCTGCATGATGCAGGCGTGGACGCAGTGCTCGTGCAGGATCTGGGCGTGATGCAGCTGGCCCGCACCTGCTTCCCGGCGCTGCAGGTGCATGCATCCACCCAGATGGCGCTGCACAATGCCGCCGGTGTGGTATTCTGCCGCCGTCACGGGCTGACCCGTGCCGTGCTGGCGCGCGAATGCTCCCTGCAGGAGATCCGCCGCGCAGCAGATGTCGGCCTGGAAATCGAGGTATTCGGTCATGGCGCGCAGTGCGTGGCGGTCAGCGGACAGTGCCTGTTCTCCTCCATGCTCGGCGGACGCAGCGGCAATCGCGGCCGCTGTGCGCAACCCTGCCGCCTGCCCTACACCTACAGGGACAAGACGGCGGCGTGGCTCAGTCCGCGAGATGTCTGCATGCGTGATCATCTGCCGGAATTGGTGCAGGCTGGCGCATGCTCCATCAAGCTGGAAGGCCGTTTGAAGCGTCCGGAATATGTGGCGACGGTGGCGGCGAGCTATCGCAAGGGCATCGATGCACTGGCGCAGGGTGCTTTCTGCCCGGCGGACGCGGCCGAACGTGAAGGGCTGGTGCAGATCTTCTCCCGCGGCGGCCTGATGGACGGCTATGCCCAGGGCTGTCAGGATGCAGGCGTGATCTTCCCGGACCGGGTGAACCATGGCGGCGTCCTGATCGGGCGTATCGAGGCCGTGGCGGGCGGTATGGCGCGCTTGCGGCTGGAACGCGACCTGATGGACGGCGATGGCCTGCAAATCCGCACGGAAAAGGGCGACAGCGAGATGATCTATGCCGGGCATGACGTCATGGCAGGGGAGATCGCGCTGCTGCGCCTGCGTCCGGATATGAAGCCCCATGCGGGGGACAGCGTGTTCCGCCTGACCAGCAGTGCGCAGCTGGAACGCGCGCGCGGCATGACGCTGACGCCCATCCCCTGCGACCTGATCCTGACAGCGCTTCCGGGTGAAAAACTGATGCTGACCGCCAGCGATGGCGCATCCACCGTGACGGTGACGGGTGAAGACGTATCTGCCGCGCAGAAGCGTGCGCTCACGGAGGAAGATGCGCGCAAGTCCCTGGTGAAAATGGGCGATACGCCCTTTGTCCTGCGGGATTGCACGGTATTCACCGACAATGCCTTTGTGCCGGTGTCTGCGCTCAATGCTATTCGCCGGGACGCGCTGACTGCGCTGGAAAACCAGCGTGCGGCGGACTTTGCTCTGGCGCGTGGTGAGGAGCATCCCCCCAGGGCGCAGACCCTTCCCACGGGCAAGGTGCCGGAGACCATCGTTTTCCGTGACCTGGAGCAGTATGAAAGCATGAAGCACCTGTCCGCAAGGCTGGTGTGGTATCCGGAGGATTTCCGCGAGGCGGCGCTGGAACGCGATCTGCCTGCGCTGGATGCGGGCGTTTGGTTCCACCTGCCCATGAAATGCGAACAGGCCACGCTGGAGATGCTGCACAGCTTTGTGACGGCGCATGCGGATCATCTGGGCGGTGTGGTGCTGAGCAGCGTCGGGCAGTTGGGCATGCGCTGGCCCGTCCCCATGGGCGCAGGCGAGGGCATCCCGGTGATGAACCGCCACGCGGCGCAGGTGCTCTATGACGAGGGCTGTGAATTCGTCACGGCCTCGGGCGAGCTGTCCGCGGCGGAACTGTCCACACTGCTGGCGGGCGATCCGCCCATGCTGGTGCCGGCGTATGGGCGTGCGCAGCTGATGCTGCTGCACCATTGCCCGGCGCGGACGTATCTGGGGCTGGCGCGTGGCCATGCGGATTGCCGCATGTGCGATACGCATCATCCGGATGCGCTGGCGGATACCTGCCTGACCGACCGGCGCGGGGTGGGATTCCCCCTGCTGCGTCAGCGGCTGCCGGAGGGATGCCTCGTCCGCCTGATGAACAGCGTCCCGACCGATCTGATGAGCCGCGTCCGCCATGCCGGCTGGACACCGCTGATGACGCTGAATGTCGAAAAGGACGATGCGCTCCGGACGGCGGTGGAGGTCTTCCAGGGCGAAACGCGCCGTGGCGAGGCGACTGCTGCCCACTGGAATCGTCCGGTGGAATAAGATGATTTGACTTGATCCCCTCGACCTATATGAGGATATCGTTATGATGAAAGAAAGAACCCTGCGCGTGCTGGAATTCACCAAGATACGCGAACGCCTTGCTTCGAAGGCGCTGACCCCCATGGGTGCGGAGCGCTGCAGGGCGCTCGTGCCTTCCTGCAACCTGGCGGAGATCGAAATGTGGCAGGCCGAGACCGAGGAAGCCACGGTCATCCTGCAATATCTGGGCTCGTCGCCGCTGATCCCCTTTGAGGACGTGCGCCAGAGCATCACCCTGGCGGAAAAGGGCGCGACTTTGTCCCCCAAGGCGCTCCTGTCCATCGCGACGCTGCTTTCGGCGGCGCGCGCGGCGCGTTCTGCGCTGGATACCGAGCGCGACAACACGCCCCTGCTCAAGGCCAAGGCACAGGCGATCGTTTCCCTGCGCCATATCGAGCAGGACATCACCAGCGCCATCATCTCCGAGGAGGAGATCGCCGACAGTGCCTCCAATGAGCTGATGAACATCCGCCGCCATCTGCGCGGTGCGACCGAGCGCATCAAGGAAAAGCTCAACCAGATGGTGCATAATCCCAATTTCCAGAAATACCTGAGCGACACCATCATCACCGTGCGCAATGACCGGTATGTCATCCCCGTCCGGGCGGACAGCCGCGCCATGGTGCCGGGTCTGGTGCATGACCAGTCCGCTACGGGCGCGACCCTCTTTATTGAGCCGATGGCTGCGGTGGAGATGGGCAACGAGCTGCGCCAGTGGGAGGCCAAGGAAAAGCAGGAGATCGAACGCATCCTGGCTGCGCTGAGCGCGGAAATCGTCCCCTATGCGGCGGAAATGCGCTCCACCGTGGACATCCTCGCGGAATTGGACTTCATCTTCGCCAAGGGTCTGCTGAGCCGCGAGATGTACGCCGTGACGCCCAAGCTGAATCAGTATGGCTACCTGAACATCATCCGCGGCCGTCATCCGCTGATCGACCCGGATAAGGTGGTGCCTTCCAACCTGTGGCTGGGCAAGGACTTCACCAGCCTCATCATCACCGGCCCCAATACCGGCGGCAAGACCGTCACCCTCAAGACCGTCGGCCTGTTCACGCTGATGGCGCAGGCGGGCTTGCAGGTCCCGGCGGATCTGGGGACGGAGCTGGCCGTGTTCGAGCAGGTCTTTGCCGATATCGGCGATGAGCAGTCCATCGAGCAGAGCCTGTCGACCTTCTCCAGCCACATGACCAATATCGTTTCCATCATGCATGAGGTCACGCCGCGCGACCTGGTGCTCTTTGATGAGCTGGGCGCCGGTACCGACCCCACCGAGGGTGCCGCGCTGGCGCAGGCCATTCTCACGCGCCTGCGGAATATCCGCGTGCGCACCATGGCCACCACTCATTACAGCGAATTGAAGGCCTTCGCGCTGTCCACCGAGGGCGTCGAAAATGCCTCCGTGGAGTTCAGTGTGGAGACCCTGCGCCCTACCTATCGCCTCTCCATCGGCGTGCCGGGCAAGTCCAACGCATTCGAGATCAGCCGCAAGCTCGGTCTGCCTGAAAACCTCATCGAGGATGCCAAGAAGCTGCTCTCCGGCGATTCCATCCGCTTTGAGGACGTCATCGCCAATGCGGAATATCACCGCCAGGTGGCGGAGCGTGAGCGTGAGATCGCCCGTCAGGCCAGCGAGGAGACCATCAAGTTGCGCGACGAGGCGGAACGCCTGCGCAAGGAGATCGAAGAGAAGCGTGAATCCGCCCTGCGCAAGGCCAAGGAGGATGCACGCCGCATCATGGAGCAGACGCGCCGCGAATCCGAATCCATCATCGCGGAGCTCAAGCGCATGAAGAAGGAGCAGAACAACCCCGACGCGGGCATCAACGCCGTCCGCAAGCAGATCGAAAAGAGTGTGGACAACCTCGCCGAGGGGCTGGTGCAGAAGGTGGATAATTCCGCCGCCCCCAAGACCGTCAAGCCCGGCGACAAGGTGGACATCCTGACCATCGGTAGCCAGGGCACGGTGCTTGCCGCCCCCAACGCCAAGGGTGAGGTGGAGGTGCAGGCCGGTATTATGAAGCTGAAGGTGAACATCTCCCAGCTGCGCCTGATCAAGGAAAAGCCTGCTGCCCAGCAGAAACAGAAGCAGACCAGCGTGAAGATGCACACCGGCGCAATGGACCGCACCGTCCGCATGGAATGTGATGTGCGCGGCATGACCCTGGATGAGGCACTGGCCCAGGTGGACATCTATCTGGACAACGCGATCCTGGCGGGCATGGGCGAGGTGAGCATTATCCACGGCAAGGGCACGGGTGTGCTACGCAATGGCATTCAGCAGCATCTGCGCCACCATATGCATGTGGCCAGCTGCCGTCTGGGTGTCTATGGCGAGGGCGAAAGCGGCGTGACCATTGTGACGCTGAAGTGACAGCGCGATATTCACAGTTCCTTCACACCCATGTCACACCTGCGTGCTACGCTTTGTTTCGGAGGTGTTCCCCATGAAAGACAAGCCGTATGTTCTCATCGTTGACGATGATCCCAATATTGCCCATCTGGTGCAGCTCTATCTGGAAAAGGAGGGCTTCAGCGTCAAGCTGGCCGCACGGGGCGACGATGCCCTGGCGGAATTCCGCCGTCTTCCGCCCGACCTGATGCTGCTTGACCTCATGCTCCCCGGCGTGGATGGCTGGCAGGTGCTCAAGAGCATCCGCAAGACCAGCACCATCCCGGTCATCCTGCTGACGGCGAAGGACGAGACCTTCGACAAGGTGCTGGGGCTGGAGCTGGGCGCGGATGATTATGTCACCAAGCCCTTCGATGCCAAGGAGCTGGTCGCACGCGTGAAGGCCGTTTTGCGCCGCACGCAGGGCCCGGAGGAGGAAAAGAGCGACAGTCTCTCCTTTCCGGGGCTGACGGTCAGCCTCGCGCGGTACGAGGTCTTCTATGAGGGCGAAAAGATCGACATGCCCCCCAAGGAGCTGGAGGTGCTCTACTTCCTCGCCAGCCACCCCAATCAGCTTTTCACCCGCGGACAGCTGCTGGATCGCGTCTGGGGCTACGACATCGAGGTGGAGAGCCGCACGGTGGACGTGCATGTCAAGCGCCTGCGCGATAAGCTGCCCGGCTGCGAAAAGCATGGCTGGGGCATCACGACCATCTGGCGGCGCGGCTATAAATTCGAGGTGCAATAAGAATGGCACATTGGCGGATGAGCCGTTGACAAGCCATCCCACAAGTGCTACGATGGGGGCAGAGGTTCCTGCTCCTATTTTTATACCAACGATAAGGAGGACATCGTGATGAAAAAGCTGGAGCCGACTGACTATGAATATGCGCTGATGGAGGACGGTACGGCGGAAATTACCTTTTACAGGGGGAATGACAAGAAAGTGACCATCCCGGCGACGCTTGATGGACACGCCGTGACCGCCATCGGGAACAGCGCGTTCTCCAGCTGCAAGTCGCTGACCAGCGTTATCATCCCGGATGGCGTGATGACCATGGGGGACAGAGTGTTCTACGGCAGCTCGTCGCTGACCAGCATCATCATCCCAGACAGCGTAACGACCATGGGTGACGAGGTGTTCTCCGACTGCATGGCGCTGACCGACCTGACCATTCCCGATAGTGTGACGACCATCGGGGACAGTGCGTTCTCCAGCTGCAAGTCGCTGACCAGCATCACCATCCCGGACAGCGTGACCACCATCGGGGAGTTTGCGTTCTACAACTGCACCGCGCTGAAGACCGTCACCGTCTCCCGCAACTCCTACGCCGCGCAGTACTGCAAGAACAACGGCCTGCCCTACACCTACCCCGATGCCAACGACTGGCTGCTCAACTGATGCGGCCACGGCATCCTTCCCCCAAGACCCTGTGAGGTGATTGAACATGTTTGCGCGCATCATGAGCGTGGTGCTGGCGGTGATCCTGCTGCTGACGACGGTGCTGTCCGCCGTGGGGTGGATGGCGCTGCGGGAGAGGCAGACCGAGGGCGTGATGGAGACCCTGCGCGCCGAGGCCCGGGAGATCGCCTATCTGGCGGCACAGCGCAATGACACCGCGCTGAACCTGTTCGGGCAGAGCATCGGCAACCGCAACGCCTATCTGCAATGGAAGGCCACGGCGGTATATGAGGAATACGGCGCGTACATCCCTGTGGTGGACCGCAACGGCCGCGTGATGGACAACATGAATGTGGCCTACGCCGACAACCCGGATTTCGCCCAGACGCTCAATGGCAAGGACATCCTGGATGCGCTGGGCAAGGTACTGGGCGGCCAGGAGATCGAGTTGCACGTCAACCTGGACGGCAGCGATTACTTCACCGTCGGCGTGCCTTTTTTGCAAAACGGGCTGGTGCTGGGCGCGGTGTTCATGCAGACCCCTGCGCAGTACATCGAGGGCGGCGCGGAGGAGCTGCTGTTGCCGGTGCTGGGCATCGCGGCGGCGGCTGCGCTGCTGGCCGGGCTGGTGCTGTTCATCATCCTGCGCAGCGTGATGAAGCCCCTCAACAGCCTGACGAAGGCCGCACAGGCCATGGCGGATGGCGAATTCGATGTGCGCGTGCCGGAAACGCGTTCCACCCGTGAGGTGAAGAAGCTGGCTGCGGCCTTCAACACCATGGCGGATGAGCTCAGCGCGGTGGAGGATAACCGCCGCGAATTCGTGGCCAATGTCAGCCATGAGCTGCGCAGCCCCATCACGGCCATCAGCGGCTATGTCGAGGGCATGCTGGACGGTACCATCCCGGAGGAGGGGCGCGAGAAGTACCTGGCTATCGTGTCGGATGAATCCAAGCGGCTCAGCCACCTCATCGGAGAATTGCTGGCGCTTTCCCGCTTGGAGCGGGATGATGCAGCCCTGTCCTGTACGGATTTCGATGTGTGTGACCTGCTGGAGCGGGTCTTCCTGCGGCGCAACGGCGATCTGGAGAAGCACGGTCTGGATGTGGACTGTGATTTCGACCCGGAACCCTGCCTTGTGCATGCGGATATGGCGCGCATCGACCAGGTGCTGGTGAACCTGATCGACAACGCCATCAAGTTCACCCCGGACGGCGGAAAGATCACCCTGCGCGTGCGTGTGGAGGGCGAACGCTGCACCGTCACAGTGGCGGACAACGGCGTGGGCATCCTCCCGGAGGATCGCGCGAAGGTGTTCGAGCGCTTCTTTACGGCGGACAGGGCGCATACCTCCGGCAAGGGGACGGGGCTGGGACTCTCCATCTGCCAGCGCATCATGGAGATGCACGGGCAGACAATCACCCTGCTGGACAGCGAGACCGGCACGGCCTTCGCCATCACCCTGGCCATGAAACAGAAATGATCCCGGCGCAGGAGGAGAGATCCTTCCTGCGCTGTTTTGCTGTAGGCGATGCTGTTCCCCTTCACAAATGGGGCGCGGTGTGTTATGATAACAGAACAGCCATTCTGCTGAGGAAGAGGTGATTCCCATGTCGGAACTGACCGGCAAATTCGTCCTCAAGGCGCCCTATCAGCCCTCGGGCGATCAGCCCCAGGCCATCGAGGCGCTCGCTGCAGGCGTGCAGCAGGGTCTGGATGCGCAGGTGCTCCTGGGCGTGACGGGCTCAGGCAAGACCTTCACCATGGCCTCCGTGATCGAGAAGGTGCAGCGTCCTACGCTGGTCATCGCGCATAACAAGACCCTCGCCGCGCAGCTGTGTTCGGAGCTGAAGGCTTTCTTCCCGGACAGCCGCGTGGAGTATTTCGTGTCCTATTATGATTACTATCAGCCGGAGGCGTACATCGCCTCGTCGGACACCTATATCGAGAAGGACGCCGCCATCAATGAGGAGATCGACCGGCTGCGTCACAGCGCCACGGCGGCCCTTCGGGAGCGCCGCGACGTCATCATCGTCGCATCGGTCAGCTGCATCTACTCCATGGGCGATCCCAGCGAATACGAGGGGCAGATGATCAGCCTGCGTCCGGGAATGTGCATCGCCCGGGATGATCTGCTGCGTCAGTTGATCGATATCCAGTATGAGCGCAACGACATCGAGTTCGCGCGCGGCTCCTTCCGTGTGCGCGGCGATGTGGTGGAGATCATTCCTGCCGCAATGAATGAGCACGGTCTGCGCATCGAATTCTTCGGCGACGAGATCGACCGCATCAGCGAGATCGACGCGGTGAGCGGACATGTGCTCTCCAGCCTGGAGCATGCGGCGGTCTTCCCGGCGACCCATTATGCCACGGACAAGAGCCACCTGGAGGAGAATATCGCCGTCATTGAGGAGGATCTCCAGGCGCAGATCGACCGCTTCACCCAGGAGGGCAAGCTGCTGGAGGCCGAACGCATCGCCCAGCGCACGAATTATGACATCGAGATGATGCGCGAGATCGGCTATTGCTCCGGCATTGAGAACTATTCCCGCTATTTCGATGGCCGCAAGCCCGGCGATGCGCCCTACTCCCTGCTGGATTATTTCCCCAAGGGCTTCCTGTGCTTCATTGACGAGAGCCATGTCACCGTGCCGCAGATCCGCGCGATGTACAACGGCGACCGCGCCCGCAAGGAGCAGCTGGTGGAGTATGGCTTCCGCCTGCCCAGCGCGTATGACAACCGTCCGCTGCTCTTTGAGGAGTTTGAGCAGCGCATCGGCCAGACCATCTACGTCAGCGCGACGCCCGGTGTCTATGAATTGGGCAAGACCAAGCAGATCGTGGAGCAGATTATCCGCCCGACGGGCCTGCTGGATCCCAAGATCGACGTGCGCCCTGCCACCGGTCAGGTGGATGACCTGGTGGGCGAGATCAACCGGGTGGTGAAGAACAAGCAGCGCGTGCTGGTCACGACGCTGACCAAGCGCATGGCGGAATCCCTGACGGAATACCTGCGCGGGATGGATATGCGCGTGCGCTATCTGCATTCCGACGTGACCACGATGGAACGCATGGAGCTCATTCGCGGCCTGCGTCTGGGCGAATACGACATTCTGGTGGGCATCAACCTCTTGCGTGAGGGCCTTGACCTGCCGGAAGTCAGCCTGGTCGCCATCCTCGATGCGGACAAGGAGGGCTTCCTGCGTTCGGAAACGTCGTTGGTGCAGACCATTGGCCGTGCCGCGCGAAATGTGGATGGCCGTGTCATTATGTATGCCGATGTGATGACGGAGAGCATGATGCGCGCCATCGGCGAGACCAACCGCCGCCGCGCCCTTCAGCAGGCGTACAACGAGGAGCACAGCATCACCCCGGAGAGCGTGCGCAACGCGATCCATCAGGCGCTGGAGGTCACGAAGAAGGTCGAGGAGACCGCCCCTGCGCCGCTGACGGAGGAGGAACGTGCCGCCATCGCCAAGGAAATCGAGGAGCAGATGCTCTCCGCTGCCCGCGATCTGGACTTCGAGCGTGCCGCCAAGCTGCGTGACCAGCTGCTGGAGATGCGCGGTGAGGCGCCCCAGAAGAACGACGTGCAGCGCAAGCGCCGGAAAACGCGGGAGTCCACCCGACATCACTGAGAAAAATAGAACGTGCGATACGATATTATTCGGCGAGGGGAGAGAGAACATGCTGGCCATCGACCATATCACCGTGCGCTCCGAAAAGGTGATGCATCCGCTGACGCTGGCGGTCTGTCCGGATTTCCACAATGGAGATGTGCAGGCGCTGTGTCATGCCGTGCAGGGGGCGGATGCCATCCTGATCGCGGGCGACCTGGTGGATCGCCATGCGCGCCGCAATAATGGCTATGACAATGCGGTGCGGTTCCTGCAGGCCGCGCTGAAAATCGCCCCGACCTTTTACAGCCTTGGCAATCACGAGCAGAAATTCCCCCTGTTGGCGGAATACTGGCTGCATGTGGAAGCGAGTGAAGTCACCGTGCTGGACGATGCGTTCGTGCACTTTGGTGGCATCGTCCTGGGCGGATTGAGCAGCGTCCGTGCGGAAGCATCGGCACGCGATCTGCCTGCGCTGCTGGCGGAGAAGCAGCCCTTCCTGCAGGAAATGGCAGATCAGGAGGGCTTCAAGCTGCTGATGTGCCATCATCCGGAATACTACGCCATGGGGGTGCAGGATCGCGGCATTGACCTGACCGTCGCCGGGCATGCCCATGGGGGACAGGTGCGCATCGGGCGTCAGGGGCTGTACGCGCCGGGGCAGGGGATCCTCCCGCGCCTGACCAGCGGATTCTACGACCGGCAGCGCCTGCTGGTGTCCCGCGGCGTGACCAACGCCACCTGGGCGCCGCGCATCCACTGCGGATGCCAGGTCATCATGCTGCATTTGGAGGGCTGTTGAGCATGAAGAACGCGATCGAACCCATCATCCGGCAGGCTGCACGGCTGATGCTGGACTTTGCTGACCCGGCGGTGTATGCCAAGGGGCGGCATGCGGACTTTGTCACCGAGGCGGATGTGGCGGTGCAGACCTACCTCATCGAGGCGCTCTCGCGGGCCTTCCCGGAGGCCTGCTTCCTGGCGGAGGAGGGGGAATCTGCCGCCCTGACGGAGCGGTTCACCTTCATCATCGACCCCATTGACGGCACGACGAATTACTTCCGCCGCCGTCGCTGCTCCATGATCTCCATCGGCGCGGTGGAAGGGAAGAAGCCTGTGTTCGGCATGCTCTACGATCCCTATCGGGATGAACTCCATCATGCGGCGCCGGGGCGCGGTGCGTGGTGCGGTCAGGAGCGGCTGCATGTGGCGGATACGCCGCTGGAACGGGCGCTCATCGGCTTCGGCAGTGCGCCCTACTATGAGGAGCTCTTCTCCGTGACGGCGCGCACGCTGGCCGCGCTGCTGCCTCAGGTGGCAGATATACGGCGCACGGGCAGCGCATGCATGGATCTGTGCGATGTGGCCGCCGGACGCAGCGACGGGCATTTCGAGTGGCGGCTCCAGCCGTGGGACTACTGCGCGGCGACGCTGCTGGTGGAGGAAGCCGGCGGGCGGTGCGGCAATATTCTGGGCGGACCGGTCACCTATGACAGGGCCATCCCCCATATGGCGGCCAGCGCGCGGATCTTCGATGCGCTGCAGACCCTGCTGCAAAAGGTCGATCAGGACAAATAAAGCGAACTCCCTGCCGCGAAAGTGCAGCAGGGAGTTTTTGTGTGCCGGATCACATCCGAATCATTTCATCAGTTCGTCGGTCAGGCGAAGAATCTCCGGCGCCAGACGGGCCTGATCCTTCTTCCAGATGCGCTGATAGATCGGGTAGGCCAGGGCGGCCAGGGCGATGCCGATCAGCCCGATGATGATGCCGGGGACGAACCAGTCCCCCACCCATACCATGCAGCAGCTCATGCCCAGACCGAGCACCAGCGCACCGAGGATGCCCACGATCAGCGAGACCATCGTGGCGCGGCGCGTGGTTTCCGCGTCCAGGCGGCGGAGCTTCGCCATTTTGTCCTCCTCCGGGGGGAGGTATTTGCTGCGGATCTTCTTCAGCTCCTCCTGATCCTTCGCGGAAAAGCTGTACTGGAATGTGGGCTGCTGTTCATTGGGCATATTCGGTCAACTCCTGTTCGTGTTTGATGTTGCGTGTGGCCTGCAGGATCATGTGGATCGACAGGCAGAGGATAAAGATGGCGATGGCGGCGCCACTGACCGTCAGGAGGATGCGGCGGAAGACCGCTTGCCCCTCGGCGGCGAAGGTGCTGAGCATGGCGTCCTCCAGGGACAGCATGGACACCATGGCCGTCACCAGGGAGAGGATCTTCGCGGCGGTGCAGACGGGGCTGTCATACCGCTTGTAGCGGATGACATTCACCGTCGCTGTGGCCAGCAGGCTGAAGGTGTACGCCGCCATGGTGATGGTGACGATCTCGTGGTGGCTGACGCTGCGGATGTGCAGCACAAAGCAGAGCACGAACACCAGAAGCGCCAGATTCATGATCATCAGGCCGATGCCGCACAGGCGGTACTTCCGCCACTCCAGCTGTTTGGCCTCGCCGGGCGCATGGTGCAGCAGATGCCGCCCCAGAATATAGCGCATACCGGCCAGCAGGAAGTAGTAGATCGCCATGGCATAGAACCACGCCGAGTGGTGCAGGAGCCCCAGCACCAGCTGAAAGGCCGAATACGCCGCATTCCACACAAAGGAGGACAGCAGGCTGAGCTTCATGCGCAGCTGCACATCCGTGCTGTAGCGCAGGTACCAGCGGTTCTCCGTGCGGAATCGGCGGATGAAGGCGATCATGCCCGGCACGCGCAGGCAAAGGATCACCAGCGTGTAGAAGGACAGCGTATAGGCTGCGATGCTCAGGACATCGCGGCTTTCCAGCCGCACCATGCTGTAGACCAGCCCGGCGGCGGCCAGGAGGGTCATGAGCGCGGCGATGGCCGGGTGGGGGAAAAGCAGGTGCTTTCCGATCTTCTTCCAGTTCATGGCTTTCTCCCGATGGTGACGATGAAGGTGGAGCCCTCGCCGGGGGTGCTCTGGACGCTGATGCCCCCGCCGATGATCTCGATGATGCGCTTCACCAGCGCCAGCCCCAGACCATTGCCGCGGGTGGCGTGGGAGGCATCGCCCTGATAGAATTTCTCGAAGATGTGTGCGCCGGTCTCAGGGGACATGCCGCAGCCGGTATCCTGCACGGTGACGGTGGCGTAATCCGCACAGGCGGAGAGCATCACGCGGACGCATCCGCCCGATGGGGTGAATTTGAAGGCGTTGGAGAGCAGATTGTTCCACACCAGCGCGAGCAGCTCGCGGTCGGCGGTGATGCGTACGTCCTCCGCGATGTCCGTTTCGATGTTGATCTGCTCCTGCTCCCAGATGTGCTCGTATTGCAGGAGGCATTCGCAAAGCTGCTCGCCCAGGTCATAGGGCGCGGCCTCGGGGAAGATCTGCTGGTTCTCCAGCTTGTTCAGTTTGAGGATGTTGGTCATCATGTCCGCCAGGCGGCGCGTACTGTCGGTGATGGCGCGGGCATATTCGATGCGCTTGTCATCGGGCAGATCGGGCGTCTGGAGCAGCGTGCCGTAATTGGCGATGACCGCCAGGGGCGTCTTCATCTCGTGGGAAACGTTGGAGATGAAGTCCGTGCGCAGGGTCTCCACGCCGGAAAGCTCCTGCTCCATCTGGTTGAAGCAGCTGACGATCTCGTTGAAGCTCTCATCCGCCGAGAAGCGCCGGATAGGCCTGACCCGGACGGAAAAATCGCCGGAGACGATCTTTTTCGCGGCCTCAGCGATGCTCCGCGCCGCGCGCTCGATCGTCAGCCTGCGCCGCAGCAGGTCGATCAGCGCAAACAGCAGGCTGAGCAGCACCACATTGGCCAGCGTCAGCTTGGCGGCGGTGTTGACCATCTCAGCGGTGAGCACCACGCCCAGGGAGCGCATCAGCAGGGTGGTGAAAAGGGACACGCAGCAGGTGACGAGGAACGCCGCCAGCAGGAAGAAACACAGGAAATGGCTCAGGCTATGCAGAAAGCGATTCATTTCAGCACCGCCTTATACCCCAGACCGTGAACGGTCTTGATCTCAAAATCATCGCAGGCGGACAGCTTTGCGCGGAGCTTGGTCATATACACATCCACCGCGCGGGGAGCCGTATCCGAATCCGCATCCCAGAATTCATCCATCAGCTGCTGACGGGTGAAGGTCTTTTTGGGGTAGGAGAGGAGCTTGTAGAGGATGTTAAACTCGCGCACGGTCATGGGGATCTCCTCACCGTCCAGTGCGGCGGTGTATTCATCCGCATCCATTGTGAAGCGTCCGATGGTCAGCTGGCGGCTGGCGGCGATCTTTGCGCGCCGTAGCAGAGCGCCGATGCGCAGGAACAGTTCGTCCAGGTCGATGGGCTTGACCATGTAATCATCCACGCCGATGCGGAAGCCCCGCTGCTTGGAGGCGATATCGTCCCGGGCCGTCATGAACAGCAGGGGGATGTTCTCATTGAGGGCGCGGACATTCTGTGCGAATTCAAAGCCGTCGATGCCGGGCATCATGATGTCCGACACGATCAGGTCAAACACATTGGCGTACAGCGCGTCGTAGGCGTCTGCGGCATTCAGGCAGCCGGTGGCCGCGTAGCCGGATCGGTTCAGGAAGGCGCAGACCGTGCGGTTCAGGTCGCGGTCGTCCTCCACAACAAGGATCTTGAACATGGGAATGCCTCCCTTTGGTTTCAGCATGCGGATGATAGCACAACTATGTTTATTTTTTGTTAACTCTGAAGGCCTCGGAGCTCTTTTTGCGGTGGATCACGCCTTTGCGGCCTGGATGCGCGCCTCAGCGGCGGCCATGCGTTCCTCCGCCTGAGCAATCTGCTTGTCCTGCTCGGCCTTCATGGCGGCCTTGCGCGCCGCAGGACGGCTCGCGGCCTTCGCTTCCGCCCACTGGGCCTTGCTTTCCGCCTCCGTGGCGGCGAAATTCGCCTTGTCCACCGCGTGCTGCGCCTTTGCGCTTTCCTTCATGTCAGCAAAAGCCTGCTTGAAAAACGAAATCATGGTCATGCTCTCCTCACTTCAGTCCCTTGCAGACCGGGATCGCGCCCAGACCCAGCATCAGTCCGGCAGCCCCGACGATGATGCCCTGGAGCATCAGCCCCTCGAAGCTCATCACCATCGCCATGCCCGTGCCGAACACCAGCGCCGCCGCAACGCAGTAGCTCACCTTGCCGACGGTCTTCCAGTTCACCTTCATCATCGGACGGCCCGCCATCGTCCAGCGCACCGCGCCCAGGACGATCAGCGCCAGCGCGCCCGCCGCCGTCACGACCACACCCGGGCGGAAGGCATTCCACTCCGGCAGCAGGCACATGCACATGCCCACCGCAAACACCAGGGAGCTCAGCACCGTCAGCATCAGGAACAGGTAATTCTTCTTCGTCATTGTCATTTTCCTCCGTTTGATCGTTTGTTGTCTCACCAACGATGAATAGGATATCAGGCGGAGGTTTGCAAGCTGTCAGCTTTTTGTTTGCGAAATGTTAATCTGCCGGAGTAATTCGAAAGTCGGCGCGGTTTTCGTGCCGGAATGAAAAAATCGTCCCCTTGCAGGGACAATCTGGGGGCCAAACCTTTACAGGCGATCTACTATGTTTTTCGGATACGCAGGGAGCGGATGGGGGAGGCGGCTGCATCGTAACCCAGCAAAGGAGCCGTTGCGGCGATTATTCAGGGGATTGCTTCCTGTTTTCATCCCAACCTCCGAAGAAAAAGACGACTATGCTAGAACATTCTGTTCAAAGCAATCCTCTGAATCCAGAGCTGCCAAACATATGCAGCCGCCTTTACTACGAAGTGACAGATTGCGAGGGGGTCTGGGGGGAAAGCAGCGATTTAGCTTTCCCCCCAGCGGCTTTCCGCCGCTTTCGACGCGCGAAAGCGGCCTTGTGCTGGATGGCTTTCCGCTGCATAAACGAGGCGAGGCCTCCACGCGAAAGCGGCCTTCGATTCGGTCTACATATGCTTTGCAGGGACGATCTGGCCTCAGTGGGCATATTCGTCGGAGAGGATCACACTGCCCTCGAAGGACAGCGCATTGCCGTTGGCATCGACACCAGCGAGCACAAGGCGCACGCCCTGCATCGCCTGCATGGGCAAGCTGCCGCTGAAGAACTGCCCCGCGCCCTCCTGGATGACATTCGTGCCCCACCAGGAGGTGATGTCATCCGCCGAGAAACGGGATTCCTCTTCGTTGCCGTCGCTATGCACATAGTACAGCGTCGCGCTTTGGGCGGTAAAGGGGACACCGGCGGTCTCGGCCACATCGAAGACATACACCCAGGCGGCGCCGTTGGCGAAATCCTCCGTGCGGCGGATATGCACCGGGTCTTCCTGGGGCGTCACGGTGACGAGCGCCTGCGCGGTGGATGCGCCGGCCGGCAGGAAGCAGACCACACCCAGCACCACGCAGAGAATAATCACGCCCAGTGCCGCCAGGAGGGCGATGGGCTTCTTTCGGGGCGCAGGCTGGGGCTGGGGCTGTGCCGCCGGGGCGGATGCAGCCTCGTCGGCGGCAGGTTCAGGAGATCCGGCGGTGTCCGTATCCAGCGCAAGAAAGTCATAATCCATCAGCCGGGAGATCTGCTTGATGGTATCGACATCCGGGATGGCGCGGCCATTCTCCCAATGCGAGATCGTCGGGCGGGAGACATTGAGCGCCTTCGCCAGCTGCTCCTGGGTGATATTGCGCTGCTTCCGCACAGCATTGAGCTGTTCGGCGAAATTCGGCATCGTACATTCCTCACTTTGTCTGAATGAATAACTATTTCATTATAACAGAATTTACCCATTCAGGCAAGCGAACATCCTGTATTTGTATGCAGAAAAGAGATGGAGCGAGGTGCAGTACACGGGACAAATGGTGAAAAATGGGCGGACACTGCGCAAAAAACCGCATCCGGACATGTTATCCGGATGCGGTGGGGGATCAATAGGCGTAATTCTCGTGGATCTCGATGCCCTTGTAGCGGCGCATGCCGGTACCGGCGGGGATCAGCTTGCCGAGGATGACGTTCTCCTTCAGGCCGATCAGCGGATCGACCTTGCCCTTGATGGCGGCCTCGGTCAGGACACGGTTGGTCTCCTGGAAGGATGCGGCGGACAGGAAGGAGTCGGTGGCCAGGGAAGCCTTGGTGATGCCCAGCAGCACGCGCTTGACGAACGCGGGACGCTTGCCTTCCATGAGGGCCTTCTGGTTGGCCTCCTCCAGGCGGCTGAGATCGACCAGGGAGCCGGGCAGCAGATCGGTATCGCCGTTGTCCTCCACGCGCACCTTGCGGAGCATCTGGCGGACGATGATCTCGATATGCTTGTCGGCCACGGCAACGCCCTGGAGGCGGTAGACGGACAGAACTTCCTTGAGGAGGTAGTCCTGCACAGCCTTCGGGCCGAGGATGCGCAGCAGATCGTGCGGGTTGATGGAGCCCTCGATCAGCATGTCGCCCGCGTTGATCACATCGCCCTCCTGCACCTTCAGGCGGCTGCCATAGGTGATGGAGTAGCTCTTCTGCTCATACACGGGGGTGACGCTGTCCACGGTGATGATGACATCGGTATCGGTCTGGGTGAGGCTGACACGGCCGTGGAGCTCGCTCTTGATGTTGATGCTCTTGTTGCTGGAGGGGACGAGGATGTCCTTCACCAGCAACTCGCCCTGATTCACCACGACGCCGTCGGACACGATCAGGGTGCCCATCTGGCTGACGTAGGTGTGGGGGAGATTGTTCTCATCGTTGGGGATGAGGGTCAGCTCGCAACGGTTGCCCATGCGGTTGACCTTGACCATGCCGCTGAATTCAGCGCGGATGGTGTTGGTCTTGGAGGCACCGGGCGCGACGAAGGTCTTGTAGAGCAGATCGCCGGCTTCGACCGCAGCGCCGTCCTCGACGCAGGGGAGGATCAGCGTGGTCAGGTGATCGCGCTTCTCATAGGTGGGATCCTCAGCGGTGATGACCAGTTCGTTCTTGCCCTTGACCTGCTGGATGGAGACGCGGCCGCCGATATCGGACAGCACGGCTTCACGCTTGGGCTTGCGGGCCTCGAACAGTTCCTCAACGCGGGGAAGACCCTGGGTGATATCCTCGCCAGACGCGATACCGCCGGTATGGAAGGTACGCATGGTCAGCTGAGTGCCGGGCTCACCGATGGCCTGTGCGGCGATGATGCCGACGGCCTCGCCCACATCCACCTTGCCGCCGTGGGCCATGTTCTGGCCGTAGCAGCGCGCGCAGACACCGTTTTCGGTGCGGCAGGTCAGCACGGAGCGGACATATGCCTTCTGGATGCCGGCGCCAACGATGGCCTTTGCCTTGTAGTAGTCGATCGGCTCGTTCAGGCGGACGATGACTTCGCCCGTGGTAGGATCCACGATATCCTCCGCCGCGGTACGGCCGCGCAGACGATCCTCCAGATCCTCGATGGTCTGCTTGCCGCTCATCAGGGCAGAGACCTGGATGCCGCGGACCTGGCTGCCACGGGACGCGAAGCAGTCTTCCTCGCGGACGATGACTTCCTGGGAGATATCCACCAGACGGCGGGTCAGGTAGCCCGAGTCGGCGGTCTTCATAGCGGTATCGGACAGAGCCTTACGGGAGCCGTGGGAGGACAGGAAGA
>CAZIUA010000008.1:0-52526 GCA_964542315.1 uncultured Faecalibacterium sp.
CGCCTGAGCGTTCTCCAGCTCCCGCTTCCACTGCGCTCAGGTATTCCGTGTCGCGCAGGGCGAATTGGCGTTCGCCATTGACAGATTCGGCGGTTTGGAGTACACTATCATTGAGAACACCGCTTGTACGCGGAGAAGCTTCCAAGCTTCTCCTCCTGCCCTTGAAATAGAGGGCATTATGCGACAGCGGTGTTCTTTTGATGTTCTGCACATCATACAAGTACTTTTTTCCATCGCTTGCATTAAGAATCAGCAATTCAACTGTGTATGATTTCACCTTGTTCCCTGCTGAGAATGCAATTCGCGAATCATACTTATAGATGCCGTATTTTGCATCTTTGTTGTGCTGATGCTTTGTTCGTTCCCAACGGCGATTCGATGCAATTTCGATCAGCTCTCCGAGGTTTTGCGCAGCCTGCATTTTGATGCTGTACAGGTCTCTTCTGCGAGAACGCAACTGGTCGGTATACTTGGAATGCGTATATTCGCCAGGAAGATCTTCGCCGAGATACACCTTGCTTCCGCTCTCGATAATCGTATACAACTCACCGATGTGATTTTTGATGTACCGCTGTACAAAGGACGCTGCACTCTCTCCGTCTTCTTTCTGGTCAAGAATGTTCTCCTCCACCCAGACAACCTGCTGCCCATCGACTTCTCGCAGGCTGAACTGCACATCCTCCACCGGCACGGTTTCCGCTCCCTGCTCCCCATTCACCATCTCCTCCGCGGCGACATCCCACAGCTTCTGCAGATTGTCCACATATCGGTACATGCCGTCCTTGAGCTCTCGCAGGGCGCGGCTTTCCTTATTGCCGCCGGTGAGCGTCAGCGCAGCCGACCATCCACGCGAACTTTCGGCACGCAAAAGGCCATCCGTCGTCACGGATGGCCCTTGTGTGATTGCATTGTCCCGGATGTTCAGACGATCACGCGCCACTGACCCGTGCGGATGTTCTCCAGCGTCACGTCCGCATTGTAGACGCAGATGGCGCAGTCCGCCGGTGCGTCCACATTCTCGCGGCCGGGCGCCATGTCGAAGACATCGCCCTTGAGCGCACGGTTCGCCGAGGGCTTGCGCACATAGTCGATATCGCGCAGCGTCACCTCGCGGATGCATCCGCTGGTGGCGGCAATGCCGATGGCATTCTCGCCCATGCAGCTCACGCCGGTGATGGTCACATTGCGGATGGTGCAATCCACCTGGCGGGAAGGCTTCTGCTCCGGCGGAATGTGGTAATCCTCGCGGTTGACCATCATCATGATGGGTTCGCCGTTGCCCCACCAGTTGCCCGCTCGCACGCGGGTATCAAGGATGCAGTTGCTCACGCGGACATTCTCGATCTGCCCGCACTCGTCATTGCTCATGAAGCACAGCGCACGGTTGCTCTCCCGGATGATGCAGTTAGTGATGAGCACATTGCGCACCACGCTGTACATATAGCCCACCACGATGGCCTTGGAGCAGGACTTCAGCACGCAGTTGGTGATGACCACGTCCTCGCAGGGCTTTTCCCAGTTGGTGATGCAGGACAGGGCGATGCAGTCATCGCCGGAGGAAATGTGGCAATCGGAGATGATGACGCCCTTGCAGGCGGAGATGTGGATGCCGTCGTCGTTGGGGATGTTCAGGTCGGTGTCAATGGTCAGGCCGGTGATCTTGACATTCTCGCATTCGGAGAAGGTCAGTGTCCAGCAGGGCGCATCCACCAGGGTGATGCCGCTGACGGTCAGGTTCTTCGCGCCATGCATGAACAGGCACTGCGCCGGACGCACGCCGATGGGATGAGTGCATTCGAGCTTCTGCGCCTCGGTGAAGGGCGCATGGGGCGTGTCATAGGCTTCCATGTCATAGAAGGCATGCCCGCTGAAATCAATGGTGCCGCTGCCAGTGATGGACACATTGTTGCAGCGCAGATTGACGATCAGCGCGCGGAGGACGCCCAGTTCATTGTGGTAATAGTCCTGCGGGGGATAATCCGCCAGATCTTCGGAGGCCTTGATGACAGCGCCGGTCTCCAGGCGCATGGACACGCCCTCCAGGTTGATCGTCCCCGTCAGGAAGGTTCCGGCAGGCACGACGATCGCCTCGCCGGTCTGCTTCGCGGCGCTGATCGCATCTGCAAAAGCCTGCGTGTTCATGAACTTGCCATCGCCAACTGCGCCGTAATTCAAGATATTGATCATACGTTTTTCTCCTTTTCGCCGATCCAGTGCAGGACGGGCGTGAATTTCTCTTTTTCAGTGGATGCGATCACAGTCCGCGTTTCTCCGGGCCAGAGCTCGAAGTCGTTATCCGAATAGCAGACGCCCTCTTCCTCCAGATGCACCAACCACACGAATCCCTCCGCACGCAGCGACACGCGGTATGTCCCGTCCGCGAGCGTTTCCGCCTGGCAGGACACCTGCGTTTTCGGCAGGTGCAGCTGTCCAAAGGGCGCGAAGAAATACCGGTTTTCCGCCACGACGCGGCCATCCTCCAGCAGTGTCGCATGCAGGAGCGTTTCATGCGGATCGAACTGCACATCCCCCACGGGGACCTTCAGCACACACTGGCAGGCATTGGGGGACAGCACAGCCTCGGCTTCATCCGCCGCAAGCACCTCCCCCTGCATGGTCATGAGCTGATAGCGCACGGTCACAGGATGCGCATCCAGCGTGTCATTCATGCCCCATACTTCCAGCAGTCCAGGCGCTTCCTTCCAGTGGCGGAGATATTCCGCCTCTCCGGCCCTGTTCTGCACATCATAGCCGCGAATGCCCACTGACACCGGCGCCATGGAACGCTTCAGCGCGTGATAGACCGGCTTGCAGTGCAGGCCATAGTCGATCAGCGACCAGGTATGCAGCCCCATGCTGTCGCTGAGCGTCCAGAACAGCAGCCCCGAACAGACGAATTTCCGGCAGCGAAACTCATCGTAGATATGCCGGGTGATATCCGCCTGAAGCACCTGGCTGCGCAGGGTGTACTGGGTGATGTCACGATCCTGCTGCATGCCGAAATACCGCTCCTCCATCATCTCCATCAGCATGTGGTCGGCATGGCTGTTGGTATGGTGGAGCCACATGGGCGCATCGGGGCGCATGTCTTCCGCCGGGATGCAGGTGCGGGCGGTTTCCAGCGTCATTGCACCGAGGATGCCGAATTCCGACATGAATTTCACCGGAATGTCCGTGAAGTGCCACAGATCCATGTAATGCGCCGTGCCGGGCTGATGGGTCATCTCCCAGATGTGCTGGTCGCCGCACTGGGTGTCCGCCGTGCGCCCCTCGCCCATGGGGCTGCTCTCGCGGTAGATGAGCGTGGGACACAATTCCTGCATCAGGGCAGGCAGGAGCTGCTCATAGATCGTCCCGCCGTACCAGGGCAATTCCGGATGCCACTGTTTCTGGGACCGATACATGTCCTGGATCTCATTATTGCCCGCCCAGCCGATCAGACTGGCATGCTCCCGCAGGCGCAGGATGGCCTTGCGCGCCTCATCGGTGATGCTGGCCACGAATTCCGGGTCATGGTCGGGATAATACCCGCAGGCATACATGAAATCATGCCAGACCATGATGCCTGCCTCGTCGCAGGCGGCCATGAAGGCCTCGGAGGAATACACGCCGCCGCCCCAGATGCGCAGGAGGTTGATGTGTGCATCCCGCGCCTGCGCGATGAGCGTGCGCTCCTTTTCCGGGGTGATGCGTCCCGGCAGACAGTCGCAGGGGACGTGGTTCGCGCCCTTGCAGAACACCGGCTGCCCATTGAGCACGAAGGTGAAGGTGCGCTCGTCGCCGGGGAGCGGCTTTTCCTCGATAGCGATGGTGCGCAGACCGACCTGCTGGCTGCGGCGATCCAGCACAGCGCCATCCGCCGTTTTCAGCACCGTTTTTAGCGTGTACAGGTACGCCTCGCCCATGCCATTGACCCACCACAGATGCGCATCCGCCACACGGAGGACGAGCTTCTCCGCGCTGAGCGGCTGACACAGCCGATCCACCTCCTGCCCCTCACGGTCAAGCAGCGTGCATTCGACCTGCAAGGCCGCATCGGCGCAGGCCTCCGCAGCCACATCCACCGTGACATCACAGGGCTCGCCCTCTTGCAGCGCTCCGCCCGGCACGGCGTACACATGCGTCAGCCGAGCGGTATCATAGCCCGTCAGATACACACTGCGCCAGATGCCGCAGCTGGGCAGCCAGATCGTCCAGTCCCAGCCATAGACGAATTGGGGCTTGCGCATGAGCGTGCGGTAGGGCTGGTCGTTGTTCCAGCACATGGCCATCATACCCAGATCCTTGCGCTTGGCAGTCTCAAGCCCCTCATCGATGCGGACAAGGAGGACATTCTCCCCCGTCTTCACCACGGCGGACACATCAAAGTGCATCTCGACGAATGCATTCTCCGTCCGCCCCAGGAAGCAGCCATTCAGCCAGATATCCGCCGTGCAGTCCAGGCCTTCGAAGGTCAGCACCATCCGGCGGCGCAGGGCATCCGCCTCCACCGTGAAGGAGCGCTCGCACCAGAATTCCTGCTTTTCCACCCAGCGGCAGTCCAGATCATTCATGCCATACAGCGGTTCAGCGATCAGCCCCTGCGTGATGAGCGGCGTATGCACATCGCCCGGCACCGAATAGGGGATCTTCGCCCTTGCGGCGACCCCCTCGGGCGAACCCTCCCCGATGGGGCAGAAGGCCATCTGCCATACGCCGTCCAGCGGCACACGCGAGACATTCCATTCGTTCATGCTTTTCTCTCCTCATCGTTTCCGGGCCATGCAGCATACCGGAGGCATTCTCTCTTTTGAGAAGCACCCGGAGCAGACAGGCCACTCCGGGTGCTGTTGGATCTTCACATATTGCTTACTTGAAATAGGCATCCAGGGCATCCTGATACTGGAGCTTGTAGGTCTCCTGGAACTGGGCAACGGTCACGTCGCCAGCGAAGAAGCCGCTCCAGTCGATGTAGAAGCCCACGCTCTGCCACAGGTCGAAGCCCTCACGGCTCAGGCACAGCTGCTGCACGGCCAGGTTGTGCTCCTGCAGCTCGGGCAGCTTGGCAGTGGTCTCAGCCCACCAGGCGATGGACTCGGGATCGTCGCGCAGCTCGGTATCGCCATGATACCAGTTGTTCCACATGGAGAACACGTTGTAGATCAGCTCAGGATCTTCCGCGCCCACGGGGATGAAGTAGAAGCTGCCGCCGGCCTGCACCATGGCGTTGGTGTCCTTGTTGCCGCTGGGGCCGACCGGGAAGGGGCAATACACCATGTCGAACTCATAGGGGGTATCGGTGCCCAGATAGGCCTCGCCCATCATCCACGCCGCGCCCACGGAGAAGGCCACGTTGCCATTACGCCAGGAATAGCGGTGGAAGTCCATGTCGCCGTCAGCATAGGGAATGGCGCACTTGTAGACCAGCTCCATATCCTGCAGGAGGGTCAGCACTTCGCCGACCTCGTTGCTGGAGAAGTTCTCGGTGGGGGTGGCCGCGATGTTGGTGCCGTTGCTCATCAGGAAGCCGGAGAAGGCGTCCTCAATGAAGGCGTCATAGCCCCACTGGTCGATCACGCCATCACCGTCCAGGTCCTGGGTGGTCGCCTGGCAATACTCGATGAACTTGTCCCAGGTCCACTCGCCGCGCTCCCACAGCTCATAGGGGTCTTCCAGGTTCGCATCCTCGATCATCTGGCGGTTATACATCAGCGGATAGCTGTTGTCCATCGCGCCAACGGGCTTCATCAGGTACACCGCGCCGTCGTCGCCCAGGGTGACGCCCTTCATCACGGTGTTGGTGGTGAAGATGTCCGCATCGGCGGGCAGCACGTCACGCAGGTTGACCGCATAGCCGTTGAAGGCCGCGGGCACGCCAAAGTTCAGCTCGCACATGTACATATCGCAGTCAGGTGCGCCGGCCAGGATGGAGGTGTTGATGGAGTCCACCACGCCGCTGTAGGTCAGGTTGACGAACTCGATCTCCACGTTGTAGGTGTCTTCGATCTCCTTGACGATGTTGAAGCGGCGCTCGTCGTTCTCATTGCCCGCATAGCCGGGATCGTCCTCCAGGCTGTCGCAGGTGCTGTCGTAGTACATATCCCACCACACGCCGATGGTGATGGTGCGGCGGTCATCCGCCATGGCGGTGCCGGCGGTCATCGTCAGCAGCATGGCGATGGCCAGGAACAGGCCCAGAATACGGTTCGTCTTTTTCATGTCGAATTCCTCCTTGTGATATGATCACTTCGCAGCATAGCCCACGGCGATGCTGTAGATCGTCCAGTCAGACATGGCCTCGCCCTGCATACGGGTGCCCCAGGTGGCCTTATCCTCGCCGCAGAGCTGCGCGATCTGCTCATAGCTGATCTGCGCCACGGAGCCGTTCGCCGCCGCGTGGCCATTGCCGCAGCCGCCAACGCGCATCCAGCCGGCCTGGCCGTCAGGCACGACGACCCAGATGGAGTTGTCCGCAGATTCATAGGTCAGGGTGATGACCATACCGGGCTGCAGCGCGTCGATGATGCCTTCCGGCAGATCGACCTGCGCCCAGCCGCCGCCGGAAATGGGGGCATCGCCGAAGACGGTCAGATCATTCACGGGGACCAGCTCGGTCTTGGTGCCGACGCACACGGCGTAGACTTCCCAGTTGGACATGGCTTCCGCCTGCACGCGGCCGCCCCAGGTGGACTTATCCTCGCCGCACACCGCCGCGATCTGCTCGTAGGTCACATAGCACTTGCCGTCGATGTAGGTGCAGTTCTCCAGGCCCAGGCGCGTCCAGCCGACCTGCGCATCGGGGATGACGAGCCACATGGAGCCATCCTCGGAGGTGTAATCGATCATGATGACGGAACCGGGGACCAGCGCATTCATGATGTCCGCAGACAGATCACCCTGCGCCCAGCCGCCGCCGGAAACAGTGCCGGTGGTGAAATCGACCGCGTCCGCGACGACGATCTGGTTCACGGGCGTACCGACGCGCGCCGCGTACACTTCGTAGTCGGACATGGCTTCCAGCTGCACACGGCCGCCCCAGGTGGACTTGTCCTCGCCGCACACCGCCGCGATCTGCTCATAGGTGATCTGGGCGATGGTGTGGGAATTGTTGCGGTAGCTGGTGTTCTCAAACGCGCCAACGCGCATCCAGCCAGCCTGGGCATCGGGGATGACGATCCACATCGTGCCGTCGGCGCTGGTGTAGTCGATCTCCAGCACAGAACCGGGCACCAGCAGATCCATCACGCCCGCGGGCATGTCGGTCTGCGCCCAGCCGCCGTTCTTCAGCGTGCCGGTCTCGATCTCCGTGGCGTTCTGCACGACCGCCAGGTTGCTCAGGTCGCGGCCGGTGTCAGGCTTGACGTACACAGCGCTGGTATCCACGGGCAGCGCATTGCCTTCCGCATCCAGGAAGACGATGTTGTCCACATAGAAGGGCAGGGGCGTGGCGCTATGCTTGGTCGCATAGTTGTCCACTTCCTTGGACAGCACCATGTAGTTGCCGCAGCCCGCCTCGAACACTTCCGCCTCACCCAGGGTGAAGGTGAAGGTACGGGGGTTCTTCTTGGCCAGGTAGACGGACCAGTCATGGGTGGTCTCCACCTGATCCGCACCGGTCAGGGTGTAGAGCAGGCCGGACACCGCATAGAACTTGCCGTCGGGGCCCTTGTCAATGCCGATGTCCATCTGGATGGTGCGCACCTTGGGCAGGTTCTCACCCAGCAGGCCATCGAGGTTGAAGGCGATGTAGGGCACCTTGCCCTTGGACTCGATCTTCATGGCCTTGGAGCCGTTGAAGTCGGTCACGGTGATGTCGGAGGAATCCGCATTGCCGCGATACGCCATCACACCGGCGAAAGCAGCCGCGTCATCCTCAAAGTCGATGCCCGTTGTTTCCGCCAGAACGGCCGGACACAGGGTGATCGCCATGACAGCGATCAGGAACCAGGAAAGCACCTTTTTCACAAAACGACCTCCTTATTTCAAGCCCTTGATGGGCCTGTAATCCGTTCAGGATGATCATCAGCCCACAATGCCGCTGCGTTCGACGCCTTCGACGAACTGCTTTTGCAGCAGCAGGTAGATCAGCAGGATGGGAATGATAATCAGCACGATGCCCGCATTGAGATAGAGCTTCTGGATGTTGGGATCCATGATCTTCAGCGCGCCGCCGATGGTGGCCTGGAGGGTCGCCAGGCAGCGGCTGATGACCACGTTTGCGTCAATAGTGAAGAGGCTGCTGTAGAATGTGTCGTTATACTGCCAGACCATGGAGAAGACGGAGACCGTCACCACAGCCGGCATGGTGTTGGGCAGGATGATGCGCACGAAGGTGTGCAGCGAACCGGCGCCATCCACCAGGGCGGCCTCCTCGATCTCCTTGGGCAAGCCGCGGAAAAACTGGCGGAAAATGTAGATGTACAGGCCGCTGTTCAGGCCGCAGCCGACCGCGGTGAGAATGTACATCGGCCAGGCCGTGCGCATCAGGTTGACCGGCTCGGAGCGGATGAGGGACACCAGCCCCAGCGGATCAAACGCACGGAAGCGCATGTACAGCGGGAGCATGATCGTATGCACGGGCATAACGATCATGACCACCACGCAGGCGAAGAAGAGCGGCTTGAGGGGGAAGTCATGGCGCGCGAAGCCATAGCCTGTCAGCGAGCAGATCGCCAGCTGCAGCAGTGTCAGGGACACCGAATACAGCACGGTCATGGGCATGCGCTCCCAGTACTTCATGCACTCGATCGCCACCTCGTATCTGGTGAGGTTCGGCGTCAGGGGGATGATGTACACCATCGGGCTGTAATAGTCCGAATTGGAGAAGAAGGAGGTGGCCACCAGGCCGATCACCGGCGCAAGGATGACATAGCTCACCCCAGCAATGAGGACGGCGCGGAAAATCGAAAGCACGAGGCTCTTTGCCTTTCTCGACGCGCGGACCTTCTGATCCGCAAGGTAGGCACTCTGGCGCAGCTCCTGCATCTCCTGCCGGAAGGATCCTTTTTTCATTTTCCTCATCCTTTCCGCATCAATAGTAGAAGGTGCGCTTCTGGATCAGCCACACGACGACAACCAGCAGCAGGCTGACCACCACTGTGCTCACGATGGAGAACGCCGCGCTCAGGCCGTAGTTGAACTGTGTGAAGGCCGTCTGGTAGGCCAGGGTGATCACTTCGCTCTCGGCAAAGCGGAACACGATGGTATACACCACGCAGGTGATGATATGGGGCATAACCATCGGCAGCGTCACCTTCCAGAAGGTCTCGTAGGCCGTGGCGCCCTCAATGTTGGACACCTCATAGAGCGAGGACGGGATCGCCTGCAAAGCGCCGATGAAGATGATGATCTGCACGCCGGAGGCCGAGATGATGTCGCTCAGGCGGGAGATGGCGTCGGCCAGGTATTCCAGCACGACGGAGGGCATCGCCAGCGCCTCGAACAGCTCGATGTAATACGCCATGCTGACGCCGTCGGTGGAGGCGAATTCCTCGCTGACACTGGAGATACCGCTGTTCATCATCACGGAGGAGAGGTTCATCGCCTCGGTGATGGCGCCGGAGGAGAGGATCACCGGGAGGAAGAAGATCGCGCGCACCAGCCAGCGGCCGGGGAATTTCCGGTTCAGGACGATGGCCATGAACAGGCTGAAGAAGATGATCAGCGGCACGTCGATGACAATGTCCAGCATGGAGGTGGCGAAGGTCTGCTTGAAGGTGCCATGGGCGGTGAAGGCATAGATGAAATTGCCCAGGCCGACCGGCTCGGCGACATAGCCGCCCGTGGGCAGGATCGTCAGGTCCGAGAGGGAGAAGTCGATGGTCTGTACCACGCCGATGACGTAGAAATACAGAAATCCGAGGAACCAGGGCAGAATGTAGAGGTAGCCCTGGATGGCCTTGCGGCTCCGCATGGAGATCCGAATGCCCTTTCTGCTCATTTGCCCTCACCTCCCCTTGCATACCCCATGGCCGGCACCGTCAGCCCATCCACGGTCTGATCTGTGCTGCCATAGTTGATGTACAGGCTGATCCCATTGCTGTAGGTGACCTTCACCACGCCGTTTTCCAGCGTTTCGTGGGTGCGCATCAGCGCATTGCTGACCGGCGCGAGCGCCTCATTCAGCTGCTCATAGACGCTGACAGCCTCATCCATCCACGCCTTGGCCTCGGTGGAGTAGAACATGAACATGCCCGTCTGCTTCATTTCCGTTGCGGACTGCTCGGTGAAGGTGTAATGGCAGGACGCGCCGTATTCGATCAGCCGCAGGGTTTCGCGCTGCCAGTTATCGCTACTGCCCAGGTTGAGCGCCGTGCCGGTGTAATCCACACAGCCGTGCAGGATCATCTGATACAGCGGGATCTCGCGGTCGATGATGAAATACTCCGTGGCGTCCATGGGTGCATTGATGATGTGGGAAGCCCCCTGCCATGCGTAGGCATTGCCGCCGCTGACCATGAGCTTCTTGCCGGTATTTTCGAGGGTCTCCAGCTGCGCGCGGACGATGCTCAGCGCCTGCTGCCGGGTGATGACATTGGTGCGGCGCTTGTCCGCATGGAGTGCATCGCCCAGGTCACGCAGGGAGATGCCGTCCACATCGGTGTTGACGATGTCCCTGGCAAAGCCCTGCACATAGCGCGGCAGATAGCGCGGCGAAATGAGGCTGTACCAGATCTCCTCATGTCCCAGGGACGAGGTCTTGCGCAGCGTCGACGGATTGACCCGGCCCAGGTATGCGCTGTAGCCCGATGCGTAGTAGCGGCTGGTCTCCTGCCGCTCAGAATACCCATCGGCGATCTGCGTCACATGCTGGAAGGCCACATCCGCATAGACTTCGCCGCCGATCGCCTGCACCGCCGCGCAGAGCTTCTCCAGCCCGCGCTTGCCGCCCAGTTGCGCCTGCACCTTGATCTTCTCCGGCATGTCGTGGTAGTAGCCGCCGTTGAACCAGCCCTGCAGGTTCATCACCTGATTGGTGACGCCCTTGTCCGCCAGGGTCTGTGCCAGCTCCGCCGCCTGGGCGAAGGTGGTCATCGGATACACGCTGCGGTAGGCGATGCCGATGAAGTGGTTGGTCTGCTTGACGCCACCCAGGACGTCATAGTAGAAGGGGATGTCGCCGCCTTCGGTCTTCTGTGTCAGCACGCCCTGCTGGATCATCCGGTCGCGGATGGCGTTGGCCAGCCCGCTGTAGCCGGTGTTCTCCGCATTGAGGAAGGTATAGCGGACGGTCAGATCCTCGGGATAGATGTCCTCCTCGACGATGGGGAGCTCGGCATCCATGCCGGTCACGCCGAACATACTCAGGAGCGAGAAGCCGCGCACGTTGAAGCTGGCATAGGCCGTGTTGTAGCTGTTGAGTCGCCCGGACACATCCGCCTTGATGCTGGCGTAGGCTTCACCGCTCTCGATGGTGGCCAGGATGCTGCTGTTCTCGCGGCACAGGCCGAAGACCGGCAGTCGCGCCATCTCGGCATACTGGGTGCTGACGTAATCTGCCTCCAGCGGATCCATGTCATAGATGCTCTGGCTGTAGGCCGGCATCATGGTCTTGCCGTTGTTGAAGTCGATCACCGCGCCCGTGCCGTTGGGGACGACGATGTAGCCATCCTCATCTGTGCCGGCCGCACCGAAGGCACGCAGGAGCTGGATGGCGTAGATCTTCGCGCCGCCCTGCTCGGTGATCTGGCTCGTCGGGACGGTGACGACCAGGGAATCCCCATCCAGCCGGTATTCCAGCGGAACGGTGAAGAACTGATACTCGGTCGGCTCCACGCCGCCCAGCGCCTGCTGGATCTCGTAATCCTCCGGGGTGAAGCCTGCCTTCTGCAGCACTTCGTCCACGGTCTGCTGGCTCTTGCGGCTGGTGCGCGCCTGTGTGTTCAGGCCGTACATGCCGTTGACGCCGTTTTTCAGCGTGTACATGCGGCCCATGGTCTTGGCGTCCTTCTCGTCCACCATGGATACGATCTTGTCGTACCATTCCACGGACAGGTAGTGCGGCACATAGAACTCGATCACCGGGATCTCGCCCAGGCCGTACACGAATCGCACGCCGTTCTCGATGGATTCCACCGTCATCTGGCCCAGATCGACGGACATATTGGAGCTGGCGTAGGTGCCTGACACGCGGCTGGCGTTGTAGTAATCCACCACCAGCTGGGAGCGGAGGTAATTCTTGTTGGTGGTGTTGGCCTTCTTATCCTTGGCGGCCTCCGCCGGGTTGGAGCGGATGATCTCGCCGCTGCGCTTGTCATAGACGGCGACTTCGCCCGTTTCCGTGCTGGCGTAAAGCTTCAGCAGCTCATTTTCCGCGGCCAGCACCATGCCCTCTACCTGCGGATCATCATCCGGAAGCGCGGCGAATTCGCTGCCGCTCTCGTATACCGAAGCCGCCGGGAGGTATTTGCGGTATTCATTGTAGAAGGTATAGCGGTGCAGCGTCCATGCGCCCACAGCCGCGCAGACCACCAGCACTGCGCACAGCGCCAGCAGGGCCAGGCGGATCAGGGTCTTGCGATGCTTCCCGCTCATTTTCGCCGGGGACTGCTTCTGCTTGCTCATTTCGTCCCCTCCTTATCCTCTGAAGCTCAGCTCGGTATACACGCTGACGAAGAAATTCACCAGGCGGTTGACCAGGTCATACATCAGCATACCGAGGAAAACGATGATGAACACTGCGATCAGCGTCAGGATCAGCGTGCTGAGGGTCTTACCGAGGGTGTAATTATGCACCTGCATGATGCCGATCATCATCAGGATGACGCCATAGGCGATGCCCACACCCATGATGAGGGTATAGAACACTTCCTCATTCGCGGCCAGGAAGCGGCTGACCACCGTCGCCAGCGCCAGACCGCAGGTGATGGGCAGCGTCGCATAACCCACCGCGATGAGGATGTCCTTCAGGCGCCCCTCACCCTCCATCAGGCAGGTGACGGACCAGTTCGCCACGCACAGGATGATATACAGCAGCAGCACGCCGCCCAATTCCGGCAGGGCATTGACCGTGATGGGTTCAATGTCGCTGACAACGAAGCTGGCCGCCATGCGGTTGATGCTGAAGGCGAAGGAGAACACGATCACCAGCAGCAGCGCGATGGCCACACTGCCCTTCTCCTGATGACGGATCCAGTAATACCCGTCCGACGGATGCGACATGGTGTAGAACAGGTGCTTCCATTTGGCTTTATCGAACAGCTCTTTCATAGGTCAGTCATCCTTCTTCCGGAGTTTTCCGCGGCGCTTGAGCCCCTTCACGATGATGTATCCGCCGATGATCGCCACCACCGCCGCCGTCAGGAGCGGTGCGGTGTTCTGCTCAAACCAATCATTGCGGTACCGCTTGAAGGCGATGGAATAGAAATCACGGTTCATGCCCAGCTGGAGGTACTTGATCGCCTGCTCATGGTCACCGGCGGCCAGATACGCCTTGCCGATGCCGCTGTTGGCCAGCTCATTGTCCTCATCCAGCTTCAGCACGCGCTCCCACAGGGGGACGGCTTCAGACTCCGCGCCGTCAAAACGCAGGCCGACTGCATCGTTGATGAGCGAACCGTATTCCGTCTCGCCAAAGAGCATGATCGCGTTGCGCATGGAATCCAGCACCATGATCTGGTCGTTGGCGTATTCGATGGCCACAGGGTTGGTGAAGGTACCGCTCTGCGTGCCGAGTCCGCCGAAGATGTAGAGCAGATTGCCCTCCTGATCGTAGGTGAAGATGCGGCCGCGCTTGCTGTCCAGGAGGGAGTAGATGCCGCGTCCGCGGTAGATCACGTCCACGATGCGGGACGGGCCTGCATAGCTGCCCATGGCGTCCGTCCACAGGTCGCCGCCCAGATTATCCCGCGTGCCCTTGAGGATGACGTCCTCGCCCTTGGGGTTGAGGCGGCGGACAGCCTGCTTGCCCTCGCTGTCCACATTGGAGGCATAGACGAAGCCCTTGTCGTCAATGTCGATGCCGGTGAACTCCGTCGGGATGAACAGCTGCTGCTTGGAGCGCTCCTCCTTGGTGGACAGGGCGCGCCAGAACTTCTCCCACGCGGTGATCTTGACCTCGATCGTGCCGAAGAAGCCGGTGAACTCGCCATTGGCCTCGAACACCATGATGCCCTCGAACATCTTCTGCGCGATGACATAGATGCGGTCGGCGTAGTCCACCGCCACGCGCAGGGGTGTGAAGGTGAAATTCTCCGCCAGGACGCGGCTCTGGGGATTCTCGACGATCTTGAGCAGCGTCCCGTCCTCATCCAGGACGACAATGCGGCGGTTCATGGAGTCGGCGATGTAGATCTGGTTCTTCTGGGACACCGCGACGCCGCTGGGCTGCTTGAATTTATCCGCCTTGTCGCCATTCTGGAAGCCGTCAATGACATTCCTGACCTCCGTGAGGCGGCTGTCCATCACGATGATGCGGTTGTTGCCCGTGTCCGCCAGATACACATCCCCATTGGGGGCGACGCAGAAATCCTGCGGATTTTTGAATGCGCCGATGCTCTCGCCCTGCCACTGCAGGGAGGTGCCCAGCACCGTTCCGCGGGGTACATACGCCGCAGGGGTGTAGAGCAGATTGCCCCAATGGTCATAGTTGTACGTTTCGTAGGGGATCAGCAGATCCGCCAGTGCTGCTGAAGGAAGCAGCATCAGCATCAGCAGGACGCAGAGGATGCGCCCCGGGATTTTCATTCCCTTCATGCCATTTACTCCTTCATACCGGAGGTCGTCATAGTCTCAAGGATGTTGCTCTGGCAGATGAGGAAGAAGGTGATCGGGATCGCAGCGATCATGAAGGTCACTGCGGCCGCCGCACCTGCACGCGCCACACCGCCGGCGGTGATCTGCTGCAGCGCATACTGGATGGGCTTGAGCTCCTCGCGGCGCAGGAACAGATTACCGGTGTTGCCCCACATGGACTGGAACTGGAAGATGGCCAGGGTCAGCCAGGCCGGCTTGACATTGGGCATGACGATCTTCCAGAAGATCTGCCATTCATTCGCGCCCTGGATACGCGCCGATTCCTTCAGGGAATCCGGCAGCTGCTCCATGAACTGCTTCATCAGATACAGACCCATGCCGAACGCCCAGGAGGGCAGGATCAGCGCCCAGTAGGTGTTGTTGATGCCCATCCATGAGATGATCATGTACTGGGGGATCTGCGTGACCGTCCAGGAGAACATCAGCGACAGCACGACCATGCTGAACAGCAGCTTCTTGCCCGGATAATCCCGCTGGGACAGCGCATACGCCGCCAGCGAGGCCACGATGACATGGCCCACCATGCCGCCCAGGGTGATGATGGCGGTGTTGATGAGGTAACGGGTGAAAGGCACCCAGGTGCCGTTCATGAGCACGAATAGATCCGTGAAGTTCTCCAGTGTGGGATTGCGCACGAAGATCTTCGGCGGGAACTGGTACAACTCGTCCAGAGGTTTGAGCGCATTGTTGATGATCATCACCAGGGGCAGGGCCATGAACACGCCGCAGATGCCCATGATGGTGAACAGCAGCGCATTGCCCGCCACGGAGCGGTTGAGCTTCTTCTTGCCGCCGCTGCGATGGCGCATCTTGCGCTCCAGCTTCTGGATCTTGACAGGGCGGGTATCGACCTTGACAGGATGCACAGGCATGGACATATCACTCACCCACCCTTCTGAGCAGACGCTGCACGAGCTTATTGGAGCCCACCATCAGCAGGAACAGGACCGTCGCGATGGCGGATGCATAGCCCATATCCATACGGGTGGAGCCGTAGTCCAGCAGATGCGTCACGATGGTCGCACCGGCGTAGTTGACCGACGGATTGCCCGCCAGCGCAATGGAGATGTCCGCCACGGCGAAGGACTGGGTGATCTGCATCACTGCGCCGAACATCAGCTGCGGCTTCATCGCCGGGAGGGTCACATGCCACAATTCCTGCCAGCGGTTCTTCACGCCGTCGATGGCCGCCGCCTCATACATATTGGTGTCCACGGTCTGAAGGCCTGCGATGAAGGTCAGGAAGCCCGTGCCAAGGCTCAGCCACAGCTGCACGATGATGAGCACCGGCATGATGTACTTCTCCGTCTGCATCCACAGGATCGGCTGGTCGATGATACCCAGATTCAGCAGCAGGCCATTGAGGTAGCCATACCGGTCACCGGTGAGGATGAGGTTCCAGACCATGTAGGCATTGCCGCAGATGGAGGGTGCGTAGAAGATCAGCGTCAGGAAGGAACGCATCTTCGCACCGAACTCATTGATGATCCACGCGAACAGCAGGCACAGGATGTAGCTCAGCGGGCCGGTGATCACGGCAAAGATCAGCGTATTCTGCAGGGAGATGGTGAAGATATCATCCTTGAAGAGCAACTTGAGGTAGTTCGACCAGCCGACGAAGGAGGGCGTCTCCAGCATGTTGAAATAGGTGAAGCTCAGCCCCATGCTCATCACAACAGGCAGCACGGTAAAGAGGAAGAACAGGATGAAATAGGGCGCAAGCATGATATAGAAGGATCTGTTCTTGCGCATTTCCTTCAGCACAGACGGGGACGCCGGCTTCCGGTTTCCTCTTGCGTTCATTGCAGTCATACGCATACTCCCTTGCTTATTCATCCGCCACGGGCAGACCCAGCTCCTGGCGCTTGTAGTCGATCTCCGCGTTGATGTAGAGCACCTTGTCCATCAGTTCCTCGCGGGGGAAGGCCTTGTTCTCCGTCACGGAGAAGAAAGCGTTGTTGATGTTGCGCCAGGAGTAATAACCGCCCGGCACCTGCGGGATGCCCTGCACATGGGCGAACTGGTTCTTCAGCTCCTGATAGTCCCGGGTGAGCCAGGAGAGATTGCCCATGGCCTCCAGGTTGGCGGTCGGGACACGGGCGGACGCGCCCATGAGCGCCTCCATCTCGCGGCCATAGCGGGTCTGCACATCCGCACTCGTCCACCACTTCAGGAACTCCCAGCACGCCTCGGGGGATTCGGCGTCCTTCATGATGATATCCGCCAGGCCGGAGGAGCCCGTCGCATAGCTGATCGAGCCATCCGCCTGCACCGTGCCAGGCACATGGGTGAAACCCCACAGGCCGTAGATATCCGGCGCGGAGACCTGCAGATTGTTGTACGTCGTGTAATCGGTGATGATGATGGGGCATTCGCCTGTGCGGAAGCGTTCCTCGACACTGGTGCCCTTATCCAGGCGATAGTCGGTATAGAACTCGCAGTACAGCTTGAACACCGCCACCGCGATATCCGAATCCAGCATGGATGCATCGCCGTTTTCGGTGTAATACCGTCCGCCGTTCTGGTACAGCAGCATCGCAAAGACCTGCTCGGAGGGCAGCATGCCGAATTCCATCTGGTTCTTGCTCAGCACGGTCATGGCGACCTTAACGTCCTCCCAGGTCTGCGGCACGTCCAGGCCGATCTCCGCCAGAATGTCCTTGCGGTAGAACATCATGGGGAAGGTCTGCGTGTCAGGCAGGGCATAGGTCGCGCCGTCAAAGGAGAAAGGCACCAGGGCGCTGGGCGCAAAGCGTTCCGCGACCTCGTCGAAGTCATCGAACTGGGTCAGGTCGAGCACTGCATTGCGCAGGCCGTAATTGACGGGCGTATCGTTGCCCGTGTACATCACGCCGCCCGCGATGCCGGTGGTGTTCGCCACCTGGATGGCAATGTCAGGTCCCTGACCGGCCAGCGTGGCGCGCAGGAGGGTGTTCATGTCCACCAGCTCCAGATTCACGCCGATGCCCGTCTGCGGGGTGAACTGCTCATCGATCAGACTCTTGATGATATTGGCCTGGTCGCGCGCGGTGCCGACCCACAGGGTGATGACGGGCTGGCCGTCCGTGCTTTCCGCCACATTGCCGACCTGGTTGTAGTCCACGATGAAGGAGTAATACACGCGCTGGAGCTCATAGCCGATGCCGCTGAGCACGTCGTCGCCCTTGATGTCCGGCGTTTTGTCCGGCGCATGGATGAATATGCGGTCGATCTGCAGCGGCTGATCGCGCTGCTGGATGATCCAGGTGCCCAGCGCGCGCACGTTGGACTTATAGGAGGACAGCACCTTCGCGAAGCGGTCCTGATCCTTGATCAGCTCGGTCAGCTGATCGTCCATCGTGCGCAGGACGGTCATCTGGTTGTTGTTGGTGCCTGCGGTCTTGCTCAGGCCGTCCAGGGCCTCGCGCAGCTTCTTCTGCGCCTGGATCAATTCCGCCTCCAGATCCGGCAGATAGGACGGGATCTGGTAGTCGCGGTACTGGTCCGGGGCCACGCCGGTGATGTAGAGCACCTCACGGTAGATGGCGTTGAGCTGCTGCATGCATTCCTGCACCTGACCGATGATGGCAGCCATCTCGCCCAGGTTGACCTTCATGCGGAGGGTGTGGGTGCCTTCGGTCAGGTAGAACTGATAGGCATTCCCCTGTGCGTCTTCGAGGGTCTCCAGGCGCCAGTTCTGCGAATAGGAGAAGGGGTAGCTGACCATCTCCGCAAAGGGGGTCTGGCCATCGATCTCGATGCGGCGGTTGACGTCCACACCGCGGACGAAATTCTGCTTGTCATACAGCGAAATGGCGTAATAGCCCGTTTCCGGCACGTCGAAGGTCCATTCGATCCACTGCCCGCTGTTTTTCCAGTTCGTGCCGCCGATGGTATTGTTCAGCAGCAGCTTCGGGCTGGCCGGGGACACCGCCGGGGAGGACTGATCCTGCACGGGATAGAGCATCTGGGAGGAGGTGGCCGTGGCGGCCTCGCCCTCCAGGACGATCAGCGCATCCTTGACGGGCTGTGCGCCCTGAGCATCCCAGCCGGCCTTCTGCTCGGCGTAGGGACGAACAGCATCCGTGTTGAGCAGGTCGATCTGGCGAATGAGCACCGGCTCCTTCATGGAGAGGACAGTCAGCGTGTGCTCGCCGGGCGTCAGATACAGGCTCAGCTCATCGGTGATGTAGCCGTTGTTGTCATAGCAGAAGGAAGTGATCCACGCGCGCTCCTCCACCAGCGAAGGCTTCAGGTCATTGCCCTGATTGTCCTTCTTCCAGCCGTTTTCCGCACCGCTGGTCCAGATGCGGCTGAAGGAAATGGTGGACAGCTGATCGTAGCAGAGCTTGCCGTCGAGGAAGAAGGCGCACTGGATGTCCGTCCCCTTGCCCTCATAGGGGTAATAGGTCAGGCGCAGATCATACAGGCCTTCCTGCGCCGCATCGAAGGTGAACGCCACCAGCGCGCTCTCCTCCAGCAGCAGCGATTCCCCCGCCATGCCCTCGTGATCCGCCAGCAGCAGCGGCACCTGTCCGCCCTCTGCGTTTTCATATCGCGCATAGGCAGCCGCATCCAGCGTCACGACGGCATCGGGTCTGTCCGAGCCATGCTTGAGCAGGTATTCGCTGTAATCCGGGATGTCAGGATCGATGGAAAAGGTACTGACGATGTCCTGATAATCCGCCGGGGACAGCGTGTCCTCCGCCTGCGCGCCGGTGAGCAGCAGGCACACCAGGCACATCAGCGCCACCAGGCACGTTTTTTGTTGACGGCTCCATCCATTCAGCATGTTCTCAGACTCCATTCCAGCTTCATTCTTCCTCTGGCAGCGGGTATGTCTTGAGGTCGGGCAATTCGCTCCGGGTGATGGTCTTTTCATGGCTGTAGACCTTCTGGAGCATCGCCAGCTCCGTGTGCTTCTCGCTCACCTTGTTCAGGTTGGAGGACACGGTGACGAATTCTCCGCCCCAGGTGGCGTAGAAGCCCCAGATGGCCTGATCGCGCTGCATCAGATCCGGATCGGGGATGCTCCCGTTCTCCGACAGCACGATGAGCTTGCGCTCTTGGGAGTAGGTCAGCAACTCCATAAACTTCGCGGCCTGGGAGGTATACACCCTTTCGCCCGCGTAGATGTCCTCGCCGATGATATCCACATATTCATCGCCCGGATACCAGTCGCGATCCTGACCATTCCAGACCCAGATGAGGTTGTTCAGGCCGTGGACATTGGTGAAACGGTCGTACATCAGGGTGTAGAGCTTCTTATAGGCCTCCGCGCCGGATGCGCCCCACCAGAACCAGCCGCCGCTGGCCTCATGCAGGGGGCGCCACAGCACGGGCACATCCGCATCCTGCAGCACCTTCAGCTGGGCGGCAATGGCATCCATGTCATCCAGCAGCAGCTGATAGCCTTCGGGATCCTGGCCGTTCATGATCTTCGCCAGGTTGATGTTGGTCTGCTCGGTATAGAAGCCGGAATACCACACGCCATTGGGCTTGAGGTACTTCGAGGGGGCATTCCAGTGCCAGCAGAAGGTGACGATGCCGCCCTTATCCACATAGGTGATGGCCTTTTCCACAGCGGTGCCCTTGGAGCCGCGCTCCACACGGGAGGGCGAGTAATCCATCATGTCCAGGCCGAGGATGGCGGGGTATTCGCCCGTGGCCTTGAAAATCGCTGCATTTTCGTTGCCGTACATGCCGCGGTCGCAGTATTGGCCGGTCAGCGTCACCTTGCCATAGCAGTCACACAGGTAATGCATCAGGCGGCGGGTGCTCTCAGTGGCATTGGGGTTGATGAGCTCGGGGAACACATCATACACATCGTCCGGGATCTGCGCCGACGGCACCACGGAGATGGTGTCGATCTTCACCCAGCCCCAGGACTTCACCACCGCGATCTCATGGATGCCGGCGTCCATATACACTCTCTGGAGGGTGCCGTCATTCCACGCGGAACGCTCGGTGGTGACGACGCCCACGCGCTCGCCATCCACCTCGATGTAATTCTCCTTATAGCCGCCCTCGGAGGACTGACGGACGATCACATCATAGAAGCCGGCCGTCGGGACGCTGAGCGTCACCTTCACGCCGGAGCCCTCAGCGGTCATGTTGCCAACGCAGCCTGCACCGTTGTAGGTCATGGTCTTCGTGCCGCCCAGCAGCACGCCCGATTCCGCCTGCACAGTGATCTTCATCCCTGTATTTCCTTCCGCAAACGCCATGTTCGCCCCATTGAGCATCAGGCAGGCCGCCGCCAGCGAAAGCGCGCGTCGGCAAAAGCGTGTCATGCATCCTTGTTTCATGTCGATCTGTCCGTCCTTTCCATTCACAAGCAAGGTGAGGAAGGCCGCCGCGCTCAGTAAAGCTCCGGCAGGCGATCCTTCGTGACGGCCCACGGGTGATGGTAGATCTCCCGCAGCGCGTCGTAGGTCGTGAAGTCCTCCGTCGTGCAGAATTCGCCGCACCAGGTCATGTAGCTGACCCATTCGGCCTTTTCCTGCGCCAGCGCGGCCATGGACGGCAGCGTGCCGATCTCGCCGATGAGGGCGATCTTATCCGGATTCGTGTTGCGCTTCAGCTCCGCCAGTTCATCCATATGGGCGGTATGCTCATGGGCCGGAGGATACATATCGCGGGACACGATGTCCACCACGTCATCCCCGGGATAGCAGGCCGCCACGGGGGAATTCCACACCCAGATGAGGTTGTTGAGGTGATGGATGTTCGTATACCGGTCGTACATCAGCCGGTAGAGGCCCTTGACGGTCTCCGCGCCGGGCTTGCCCCACCAGAACCAATTGCCGTCGCCCTCATGGAAGGGCCGCCACAGGATGGGGATGCCCGCGTCGCAGAAGGGACGCAGCAGCGCGGCCATCATGTCCATGTCCAGCAGGAGCGCACGGTTTTCCGCCGTGCCGGGGATGAGCGCCTTTGTCGCGTCGAAATCCGTGTTGTCCACAAAGAAGGACTTGCCGTGGCCGCCCATGGGCGAGAACCAGTGCCAGGTGAAGGTGACGATGCCCTTCTGCGCCGCCCAGTCCCACGCCTGGCGGAGCGTGCCGTAATTGCCCTCGACCTCCGCCATGCACTCCTCGTCCGTATCCAGGTAGTTGATATTGGGCGAATAGGACAGCAGCTCAAAACCCAGCAGCGCGGGCGTTTTTCCCGTCACCTGCTGGATATGATGCAATTCTTCCATCCCGCGGGTCTTGGTGTGCTGACCGGTCAGGATGCCCTTTCCGGACAATCCGCCCAGGTATTCCATCATCCGGTGGACACAGGGCAGGGCGTTGGGGGTGCACGGCTTCGTATTCATCAGACATACTCCTTTGCCGATATGTTGGTCGCATTGTACATCAAAATGCACGATTTGCACGATTGTTTGCATGTTATTTTCGCTTTCTATGCACAATAGTTTATTGCTTTTTGGCATCTTTGTCAATCCCTTATCAAACTTTTTATACAAAAAAGGCAGAGGACATACAATCCGCATGCCTCTGCCTGTCTCATTGATTCGATTTTACACGTTGGAGGATTCCCGGAAGACCGGACTGGTACCGATGATGACGGTCTCGCGGTGCATTTGGGGATTCCCGATCCGCCAGAGCAGCTGCTGGGCAATGCGCGCGCCGATGCGTCTGCTGCTGGTATTCACGGAGGTCAAGTGGGGCTCGATGATGGTGCATTCGCGCTTGTTGTCAAAGCCTGTGACGGCCACCTGCTGCGGGATCGCAACGCCGCGCTTCTTCAGGTATTGCATGACGTCCAGGGCGATGTGGTCGTTGGCGCAGACGAATGCATCGGGCAGCTCGCCCATGGCATTGAGCCGGTTTTCCAGCAATTCACGGTTGTAGAAGCGATCTTCGTCCTGGATCAGGCAATACCGCTCCTCCACCGGCAGATCCGCCTCATGCATCGCGCGCTGATAGCCGTGATACCGGTCGCGCAGGGACTGGCAATGGTGGATATCGCCAACGAAGCTGATGCGCTTGCAGCCGCGGCCGATCAGGTCCTTCGTGATGCTGAACACGGCCTCCTCGCCCTCGGGGAAGATCACGTCGAACCTCACCTGGTTCGGCACCGGCGGCATGTCGAAGGACACGATGGGCAGCCCGCGCTGATCCAGCAGGCTGTAGTAGGCCTCCGGGAAGATGGTCAGGCAGATCACGCCGTCCAGCTTCTCATTGACCATCGCTTCCGGCAGGCGATTCGCCTGGATCTCCTCCGCCGTGGTCAGCATGAGCATGCAGGTGCCCTTGATCTGGCGGAACTGCTCCGTGATGCCCCAGATGATGCCGCGCCAGAAATCATCCTCCGCGAAATCCGTCATCAGGATGGCATAGCGCTTGCTGCCGGATTCCTGCCGCTTGCTGCGCATCAACTCCAGCAGGGCAGGCTCCACCTTGCTGAAGCCCATATCCATCGCCATCTGCGCGATGCGGATACGGGTGCTCTCCATCACCGCCGGATCGTTCTTCAGCGCCTTGCTGATGGTGTTGCGCGACATGCCCAGCTCCCGGGCGACATCCTGGATCAATACCTTGGCCATAATCTGCTCCATTTCCGCGTATTCATCCCTATCATATCACACCTCCCCGAGCATGACAAGCACATTTTGCACAAAATGTACGATTCGTGCAAATCTTCCGCATGCATTCGTGCATTACATGCACGCTATTCAATGCATCTTTTCGCTTTTTTCGTGCATTCTTTCGCGATCTGATTGACAAATTCCCCCGCGTTTGATATGCTGATAACAACTGACCCGATCCAACAGCATACAAAAAAAGGAGCGTTCGTGATGATCCACACTTATTATGTCTCCCCCGCCGGCAGCGATCAGGCCGCCGGCACGCTGGAAGCGCCCTTCCGGACGATCAGTCACGCCGCAGCTATCGCGCTCCCCGGCGACACAGTGCGCGTGCGCGAGGGCGAATACCGCGAATGGGTCGATCCGCGCGAGGGCGGACTGAGCAATGCCCAGCGCATCACCTATGAAGCCATGCCCGGCGAGCATGTCGTCATCAAGGGCAGCGAGGTCGTCAAGGGCTGGACGCCCGTCGAGGGGCATGTCTGGCGCGCGGAAGTGGACAACGCGATCTTCGGCGGCTGGAATCCCTTTGAAAAGGCCGTCGAGGGCGACTGGCTCATGTCGCCGCGGGAAGATCCCGTCCACCTGGGCGATGTGTACCTGAACGGCAAGTCCATGTACGAGGCGCGTTCCGTGGCGGAGGTTTGCAAGGCCGAGATGCGCTATTCCGGACATCAGGTACCGGGCCGCATCGAGCGCGAGCCCGTTCGCGATCCGCAGGACAGCATCTACCAGTGGTACGCCGAGGTCGGCAGCACTTCCACCATCCTCTACGCCAATTTCCAGGGCGCTGACCCCAATACCGAGCTGGTGGAGATCAACGTCCGCCCCTGCTGCTTCTATCCCCGCCAGACGGGGCGGAATTACATCACCGTGCGCGGCTTTGAAATGTGCCAGGCCGCCTGCCCCTTCACCCCGCCGACCTCCGACCAGATTGGCATGCTGGGCGTGAACTGGGCCAAGGGCTGGCTGATCGAGGACAACCACCTGCATGACGCGAAATGCTCCGCCATCAGCCTGGGCAAGGAAGCCTCCACCGGCCACAACCTGTACAGCCGCTTCGACCGCAAGCCCGGCTACCAGTATCAGATGGAGGCCGTTTTCCTGGGGCTGCAGGCCGGATGGTGCCGCGAGAAGATCGGCAGCCACATCGTCCGCAACAACCACATTCACGATTGCGGCCAGAACGGCGTGGTCGGCCACATGGGCGCGGTCTTCTCCGTGATCGAGCACAACCACATCTACCACATCGGCACCAAGCGCGAGTTCTTCGGCTATGAGATCGGCGGCATCAAGCTGCACGCGGCGGTGGATACCATCATCCGCAACAACTACATCCATCACTGCGAGATGGGGCTCTGGCTGGACTGGGAGGCACAGGGCACGCGCGTGACCCGCAATGTCTTCCACGACAACGACCGCGACCTGATGATCGAAGTCACCCATGGCCCTTGCCTGGTGGACAACAACATCCTTGCCTCCCCCTATGCGTTCGAGAATTCCGCACAGGGCTCCGCGCTGGTGCATAACCTCATCCGCGGCTATGTAAAGCTCGATGCCGTGCTCACCCGCGCGACCCCCTATCATTTCCCCCACACCACCGCTGTGGCCGGCTGCGCCGTGGTCTATTCCGGCGACGACCGCATGTACAACAACATCTACACCGGCGAATTCGTCTCCAGCGAGCCGCCGGTCAAGACCGTGGGCAATGCCGGCTATGACGCCTACACCACGCCGGAGGAATACCCCGAGCGTCTGCGCGCAGAGGGCAATACCGACGAGCAGAAGTTCTACCGCGTGCCGCAGCCGGTCTGGGCGGACGGCAATGTCTACGCCGGTGAGGCCCGGCCCTTCCGCGGCGAAAAGGCCCATCTGCAGGCGGAGGCCATCCCTGTCAGCATCCGGCAGGAAGGCGATCGCTGCGTGCTGGAGGCGGACATCCCCGAATGCGTCGCAGCGTGGCATTGCACGCCCGTGACCACCGAACGTCTGGGCAGCCCCCGCATCACCGAGGAAGCCTACGAGAACCCGGATGGCTCCGATGTGGACTTCACGCCCGACCTGCTGGGCCATGCACGCGGCGACATCCTTCCCGGCCCGCTGGCAAACCTCGACGCAGGCCACCAGCGCATCATCGTTTGGGAAAAGTGACCGAAAGGGACGCATATGGACAATTTGCTGCAATATGTCAACATCAAGCAAGGCACACGCTCCGACATGCGGTTTTCCACCGGCAATTCCCTGCCGCTGGTGACCCTGCCCTGGGGCATGAATGCCTTCGCGCTCCAGACTCGCGCGGCAGACGAGGGCTGGTTCTATCATCCGTCGCACCGCCAGACCGAGGGCGTCCGCCTGACCCATCAGCCCAGCCCCTGGGTGCGCGACTATGCCCATTTCGTTTTCATGCCCCAGAGCGGCGAGGCCTTCACCAAGGACTATGAGCGCACCTCCGGCTTTGAGGAGAGGCGCATGGATCCGTCCTGCATGGAGCTGTATTTCAAGCGCTACCGTGCCTTCATGGGGCTTGTGCCGACCGAACGCGGCGCGATCCTCCGCCTGCGTTGGGACACCGCCGACACGCCGCGCTTCGCGGTGCTGCCCTTCGACTTTCCGTCTGAATGGCAGGTCGATGCGCAGGCGCGCGAGCTCTCCGGCTGGCTGAACGCCCATGGCGACGGCACCCGCAAGGACTTCCGCAGCTATGTGGTGATACAGTTCGACCAGCCCATCGACCTGGAGAACACCATCGGCAGCAATATCGCCTTCCGCATGGCGCAAGGCGACACACTGACGGTGCGCCTGGCGACCTCCTATGTGTCGCTGGAGCAGGCACGGCGCAATCTAACCGCCGAAGTGGGCGACAAACCTTACGACCTGCTGAAGTCGGAAGCCGCCGCGAGATGGAACGACTGCCTCGGCCGCATCGTCATCACCGACACGGAGGAGAAAAAGCGCACCTTCTATTCCTGCCTGTACCGCTGCTTCCTGTTCCCGCGCATGTTCCATGAATTCGGCGCGGACGGGCAGCCCATCCATTACAGCACGCGCACGGGCGGGATCGCGCCGGGCGTGATGTACACGGATAACGGCTTCTGGGATACCTGCCGCACGCTCTATCCGCTGCTGACCCTGCTCGTGCCGGAGCGCGTCCACGAGATGCTTCAGGGCTATCTGAACTTCTACCGCGAGGAGGGCTGGCTCCCGAAGTGGGTGTCCCCCGGCGAACGCGGCATCATGCCCGGCACGCTGGTGGATGCCGTGCTGGCGGACGCCGCTGTGAAGGGCTTGCTCACCCGTGAGGAGATGGCGCTGGCGCTGGAGGGCATGCTCAAGCACGCCAACACCCCCGGTGACAGCCATCTGCATGGGCGCGTGGGCGTGGCAGACTATGTCCGTCTGGGCTATGTCCCCTGCGACAAATACCGCGAGAGCGCCAACAACACGCAGGATGCTGCCTACTGCGACTGGTGCATCGCGCAGGTGGCGGATCGGCTGGGGCAAACGGCTCTCCGCGACGAATACCTCCGCCGCAGCCAGAACTACCGCAACCTGTTCGATCCGGCGGTCGGCTTCCTCCGTGGTCGCAATGAGGACGGCAGTTTCCCGGCGGACTTCTCCCCCACCCGATGGGGCGGCGAATACTGCGAGGGCGCCGCATGGCAGAATGCCTTCGGCGTATATCACGATGTGGACGGCTTGGCCGCCCTCTACGGCGGACGGGAGGGGCTGATCGCCAAGCTGGACGAGCTATTCGCCACGCCGCCGGTCTACGAGACCGGCACCTATCACGCTGAGATCCACGAAATGACCGAGATGGCCGCGGCGGATTTCGGCCAGTGCGCCATTTCCAATCAGCCCAGTTTCCACCTGCCCTATCTGTATGCCGCGCTGGGGCAACCGGAGAAAACCGCCCACTGGGTCACGCGCATCGTCAATGAGGGCTTCACGGCGGACGCCTTCCCTGGCGACGAGGACAACGGCTCCATGGCCGCATGGTATGTCTGGAGCGTGCTGGGGATGTACCCGCTCTGTCCCGGCCGGGATGCCCTCGTGCCAGGTGCCTGCCAGGTGGAACGGGCGGACATTCACCTGCCCGATGGCACGGTCAAAACGGTCATGAAGGAGGAAAACCGATGAATCCCATCGTGTACGGCTGGTATGCCGATCCGGAAGCGCGCTATTACGAGGGGCGCTACTGGATCTATGTCACTAAGTCCTTTTCTGCCTACAATGAGCAGATGAACCTCGACGCCTTCTCCTCCACCGATCTGGTGCATTGGGAGAAGCATCCCAACATCATCGACATGAGCGGCTACCCCTATGTCCACCGGGCGGTATGGGCGCCGACCATCATCGACAAGGACGGCCGGTACTATCTGATCTTCGCCAGCAACGATATTCAGAACAATGACCAGATCGGCGGTCTGGAGATCGCCGTGTCGGACAGTCCGGCCGGGCCCTTCGTCAATCACACCGGCAAAACACTGGTGGACAAGTTCATCAACTACGCCCAGCCCATCGACGCGCACCTGTTCAAGGATGACGACGGCACCATCTACCTCTATTACGGCGGATGGCAGCACTGCAACGTGGCCATCATGAACGACACGATGGATGGCTTCATCCCCCATGCGGACGGCACGATCTTCAAGCCCGTCACGCCGGAGGGCTATGTGGAAGGCCCCTGCATGCTCAAGCGCAACGGCGTCTACCATTTCATGTGGTCGGAGGGCGACTGGGTCAACGGGACATACCATGTCTGCGCCAGCTCGTCAAACGACCCGCTGCACATCGACCCCAAGGGGCATGTCATCCTGGAATCCAGCGACATCGCCAACGGCCCCGGCCATCACGGCTACATCAACATCCCCGGCACGGATGAATGGCGCATCGTCTATCACCGCCGCATCATCGGTGACCTGGAGGCCGGCCATCGCGTGCTGTGCATGGATCAGCTGCATTTCGACGGGGATGAGATCGTTCCGGTCGTGATGACATGATGCGTCATCCGCTCCCGACGATCAGGAAGAAACAGAATTGGTAACCAGTACATCAGGTGACACACAGAAGGCCGCTTCGCATTGCTGCGAAGCGGCCCTTTTCGTGTGCGAATTATTCCACCGGATGGATGCTGAGCTCCTCAAAGCCCAGACCGTCAGTCACCGCGCTGATGCCCACGCGGCCGCTCGTCCAGGAGATCGGATCGTTCATCTCCAGCAGGACGCCGTTTTCACCAATGACGCTGATCTTGTTGCCCTTTGCACGGAGGATCAGGCGGAGCGTACTCCCCCAGGGCGCGTCGATTGGCACCTCTCTGGACACGATGTCCTTGTAATTCTGCTTGACGAGGGTAATGCGATCCGCCGTCACATGCAGCGCATACGCCCGGCGCGCGGCCTTGACCTGATCGCCATGCCAGGATTCCCGGCTGGAACGGATGTACGCACTGACCTGCGCCTCAGGCGAGCAGGGCTTCATGTTGATGGTCATGTGCATCTCGTAATCCCGCCATTCCGCGCCGTACCAGGCCTCGCCATAGCCCTCCGCCGCGGTATAGCCGCAGAACTTGTGGTGCATGCTGGCGCGTGCCTTGTGGCCCACGGGGCAAAGCGCGCCGCCGGTCACGTCCTCGCCGCCCTGGATGATCACCGCAGGCGTGAATTCCGCCGCTTCGCTGAGGTAGATGCGGTCAACGGTCATGCCAGTTTCCGCCTGGATGTCCAGGGTGGAGCAGTCTGCATGCAGCTCGATCGCGCCGAAGTAGCGCTTCTCCATCCCGTCGCAGGTGGATGCGCCCGTGCTCACCGCTGTCAGCCGCTGCCCGTTGACGCAGATAGTCATGTCCTCGCTGCACGCGCGGACGGTCATGGTCAGGTCGTACTTGCGGGTCTGCCACACATTCACCGCGAAGCTCGCCGTATCGCCCGGCTTCATCACCAGCGCATCACAGCCGACTTCGCCCATATCCGTGCAGGCCGCACCGCCGATGCAATGCACCGCGTCGAACGCACCCGGCACGGATTTGACCGCGATGGGATCCTCGCTGCCCTGAGCCACATCGGACAAGCCGATGAAGGACGGCGCGCAGCCATTCCCCACGCCGACCTTGCCGCCGGTCAGGGTGGTCTGCTTGCGCAGGAATTCCATGCCGTTGATGCACAGCACCAGCAATCCGCCGCGCAGGGAGACCTTCACCGTCAGCAGCGCATCCACCGCGACATTGGCGGGGAATTCGCCGGATTCCCCCGTGCTGAGCGTCCAGCGGCGGTCGCTGTGCAGCGTCAGCACCGTCCCGGCGAAGAACACGCGGCCTTCCTCCGCCGTCAGATGCACATTGATCTCCGCCGTGAAGGTGTCGCCAGCCTCCACCGGCAGGGCGCCATCCACCAGGCCTTCGCCATCGCGGCTGACGCAAAGGGGCTGCTTCGGCGCCGGCTGATGCCACCAGGTCGCATTGCAGTACATGCGGTCGCCGTTGAAATACAGGCGGTCGATGTTCATCGAGCGGTGCAGCGGATGATTGCGCTCGTTGAGAATATTCTTGTGATAGACGATGTACAGGGTGTCCATATCCGGGCCGACGCAGGTGGACGAATGCCCCAGGGCGTGGTATTCATCGCGTGTCTCCAGCAGGAGGATGCCATCGCGCAGCTTGCGGTAGCCGCGATCCGGCCCCTCGTGGGACACGACGTAATCCACATGATATCCACGGGACAGCACATGGTTGCCCGTGTCCGTCAGGAAATAGCGGCCATTCCGCTTGATGACCTGCGGGCCTTCCGTCCAGTGGCCGAGCCAGCTGGCCTCGATGACCTTGCTGCGCACATCGATCTCGCCGGCATTCGGCATGTCATGCACGCGGATGCCCTGATGGCTCGCCCGGTAGAAATAGCTGCGGCCATCGTCATCCACAAAGAGGCTGCCGTCGATGCCGATGCCCAGGTTGTCGCTGACCACCTCGAAGGGGCCGAGGGGGCTGTCCGAGCGAAGCAGGTAATGTCCGCTGCCGCGCGGAGATGTCACCATCCAGAACTTGCCCGCATTGTAGGCCACCTCCGGTGCATATGCGCCGCTGGTGCGCTCATCCGTGCAGACAAAACCCTGATAGTCGAAGTGAATCATATCCTCACTGACCCAGCACTTGATGCCCGGCAAATGGCTATGGCTGGAGCAATACAGGTAGAAGCGTCCGTCGTGGCGCATGAGGAAGGGATCGCCGATCTCGCGGCCTTCCCACAGATCGGTCAGTGCATAGGGGTTGCGAATGGTCTCAACAGCCATGTGTACACCTCCATTTTGCAAAAAGGGCGCGGACAGCCCTGAATCCGGGATGCTGTCCGCGCCGTTTGTAACAACTTACCGCTGGAGATTGATGCGGCGGATCTCATCCAGATTAGCCTTGGGATTGCGATCCATGTCCAGCAGGCCGTTGACCTCCTGGAACACGTCCGTCAGCTGGGTGTAGCAATAGCCGACAAAGCCGGGCATATGCTTGAAGGCCTGCGTGATGGCCTCGAAGCGCTCCAGGAAGGCCGCTTCGTCCTTCGCCGCGCCGTTATAGCCCCAGTTGCCGTCGCCGGAGTCCTTCGCCATAGCGATGCCGCCGTACTCCGTCAGCAGCTTGGGCTTGCCGTGGTGGTCATAGCCCTTGGCGGACACCAGTCGGCCGAAGCCGGGGTTGCCGTCCAGCAGCACGTCCTCATTGGTGTAGTTGGGGGTCAGCTCATGGGGCCAGGCGGTGTAGTCATGGACAGTGGCGATGTCGGTGGAGGCCTGCTCCCAGCCGTCGTTGCCGGACACATAGCGGGTGCCGTCCAGGCTATGCACCATGTGGTAGAGGGCATCGGCGAGCTGCTGGGCTTCCTTCTGGGTCTCGATGAAGGGCACGCCCCAGCTTTCGTTCAGCGGCACCCATGCGATGAGCGCCGGATGGTTGTAGTCGCGCTTGATGGCCTCGGAGAGGTCGCGCATCATGTTGCGCTTCTGGCTGTCACGCAGCCAGTAGGCGCTGGGCAGCTCGCCCCAGACCAGCAGGCCGAGCTTATCCGCCCAGTACAGATAGCGCGGATCCTCGAACTTCTGATGCTTGCGCGCGCCGTTATAGCCCATCTTGATGGTCAGCTCGACGTCCTTGCGCAGGGCATCATCGCTGGGCGCGGTGAGGATGCCATCCGGCCAGTAGCCCTGATCCAGGATCAGCCGCTGATACAGCACATGGTTGTTGATGGTGATCGCGCCGTTGACGATCTCGATCTTGCGCATGCCGAAGTAGGTATCCACCTTGTCGCAGACCTCGCCGTCCACGATGGTCTCGATGGACAGATCGTAGAGGCTGGGGCTGTGGGGCTCCCACATGTGGATGCCCTCCAGGCATTCATTGTGGCGCAGGAACATCTCGGTCACGACATAGCGGTCGGTGGTGACGCGCACATCCTGCTGGGCGACCAGATCGCCATGGAAGGACGCGGTCAGGCGGATGGAGGCATTCTTGGGCAGCTCATTCAGGTTGATCTCGACCCTGATGGAGGCACGCTCCACGCAGGAGGTCAGGCGGAAGTCCACGGGGTAGTATTCACCCACGCCCTCCAGCCACACGCTCTGCCAGATGCCGGTCACGGGCGTGTACCAGCAGCCCCAGCACTCGGGACGATGGCTCTGCTTGCCGCGGGGCTGGTCGGGATCCAGGCGATCCTCCGCACGGACGGTCAGGGTGTATTCCTTCCCCGCCTCGGTCAGGTCGGTGATGTCGAACACGAAGGGGGTGTAGCCGCCCTCGTGGCCGCCCAGATACTGACCATCCAGCCACACATCGGCGATATAATCCACCGCGCCGAAGTGCAGCAGGCGGCGCGCGGTCATGTCCGCAGGCACGGTAATCTTGCGCTGATACCAGACCACATCCACCGCATCCAGGCACTCGATGCCGCTCAGCTTGCTCTGGTAGGCGAAGGGCACCTCGATCTTGTGCGTCGCAGGCAGTTCGCGATACCACTTTTCCTTCTTGCCGACCTTGTTGTGGTCAAAGGCAAAATCCCACTGGCCATTGAGGGTGCACCAGGTCGAGCGGACCCGGTCAGGTCTGGGGTGTTCCATACGCAGTGCTTCGTTCATACTCCATATTCCTCCTGTTGTGTGAAGATCATTATTTGCTTTCGCTTTCGATACAGTCCAGGCGCATGACGATCGCCTGGCGATGATCACCGAATTGTTCACCAAAGAGGTTGATGCCACCCTGATGCACGGCATCGGGCTTGATGCCGATCTTCAGGCTGATGTAGGGTTTGTCGGTCAGGTTGAGCTGATCGAGGGTCACGTTCGAGATCTGCTGGTCGTTGAGGTAGCTGCCGTTGGCATCCACACGCCAGCGCGTCAGCAGGCCGAACTGGGTCGAGGAGGGCAGCCACCATTCCGGTGTGAAATAGCCCTGCCGGCCGCCGAAGTCCCCCGGACAGCACCAGGTACCCAGTTCCACGTCATTGAGGCTGACGGTGATGTCACTGGGCCAATCCGTGCGGTAATTGGGCGCCTCCGAGCATGCCTCGAAGGAGATCTCCAGGCATTTCAGCCCGTGATTCTGCAGCATCTGGTTGGAGAAGCGGTATTCCACATACCCCTGCTGGAACCAGAGCAGCTGTGCCTCATACCGGCCCGGATCGTAGAAGGAAGCCACATTGTCATGCTCGCCGATGTTGCTGTGCGCGCTGAGAAGCCCGCACACGGGGACGACATTGCAATCGGTATACGCACCGATGGGCATGGCGTGGAAGTAGCTTTCCCCCTCCTTGTGGTACAGATGGTGCAGGCTGATGGTCACCGTGTCCTTCTTGCGGCTGCACAGCTTGGCCATGCCGCGCACACCGGACTGCCGCTCCGTTCGGATCAGGTCGGCCTCCTCCAGCACGACGATGCTGTTGGATACGGTCGAGATGGGCACCTCCAGCCGCTGGGACAATTCCAGCACGTTCATGCTGCACTCATCCAGCAGCTGCAGGATGCGGATGCGCAGATCGCTGGAGAGCGCATGTGCCACCTTCTGCAGTTTCTCGGGTTCGCGAAGGCTGAGTTCCATGTGTTTCATATGTCAACTGTCTCCTTTTTGCGCTTGTATGGACAGTTGGCGTTCAGTTCAGCGGCGTGACAGTGCATTCCAGCACGGTCAGCTCCTTGCCGGTGGAGAAGAAGCCCCACTGGCCATGGGTGAAGGGCTTGGCGTCCTCCGCGGTGAGGATCGGTTCGCTTTCACCGGGCAGGTAGACGGCCAGCTTGCCGTCCTTGAGCTCGATGTGCAGTTCGCCCTCCTCGGCGTCTTCCCATGCAGGCACCTTTTCGAAGCTGGACGAGCCCGTCGCGCCGTAACGCGCCCGCTTGAGCGTCACGCCCAGGCGCGTCACCGTCAGGCTGTAGCCGAACCAGCTCTCCGACACCTGCGCGTCATAGAGGGACACATCCGTGGCATGGAGGAGGATGCCGCTCGCGCCGCTTCCCTTTTCAGGGATGCTGAAACGAACGTCCAACGCCATATCAGTATACCCCTCATCGCCGAAAAGTGCAAACCCTGATTTGTTTGCGGCGATGCGGAGGATGCCCTCAGCCGGCTTCATCATGAAATTGCCCAGGGTGATGAAGGACGAACGCTGCGCGCCGTCGGTAAAGTCGATGTGCAGCGGTTCCACAGCAGTGTAGGCGAAGGTTTCCACGCGGTTGAGGAGGACGTCCTCCGCCCGGATGGTCAGCATATGGTCGCCCACAGGCAGCGCGACGGCCTCGGTGGTGAAGGTGAAGCGGTCTCCCCTGCCCTTGAACTCAGGGACATTGCCCGTCCAGAGGGCCTCGCCGTCCAGCAGGATCGTCATCGCCTTGCCTGCGTCCTTCTTGCGGACGTTCAGGTCGAAGGCATACGTCCCTTCCGCAGCGATGCGGACATTGTAATCCGCCTCGCCCAGCAGCGGCGCCTTCTCCTCCTGCAGGCCGATATGCTCCCAGGTGAGCTCGTCCGCGTTGAGGGCATGGATGGCGCTGAATCCGCCGGGGATGCGCTTCACCGCCTCGTCATCGCTGGAGCCCAGCGCCTGCGCGGTGCAAGCCATGAAGGAATACGTCACGCCGTCCGCCTTGTAGGCGCCGATGTGAGCCGCCGTGCTGCCCAGATCATCCGCCGTCAGAACGCGCATGTCGTCGATGTACAGATAGAGAATGTGGGGCGTGTTTTCCACGCGCAGGGTGTGGAGGCAGTCCGCCGTGCCGATCTCCGGCAGCTGCTCGGATGCGACCTCCCGATCGCCCACCTGGAGCACGATGCGCTCCTGCCGGGTGGTGACGGTCACATCTTCGCCGTCCTTCCGGCCGATGAGCACCTTCGCCGCGCCGCCATTCAGGGTGAAATTCCACTCCTGGGTGAAGAGGGGCGTTTCCGCGATGTCCGCGAAATAGCCCTCCGCCGCATCGGTGAAGGCACCCAGGTCAGCCGCCGCATCGCCGTACACATCCGGCATGGACGGCACGGGCATGGGCGAATTGCTCGGGCCGGTGGTATAGAGCAGGCCGCCGTTGGTCAGCAGGCGATCCAGGTTATACAGCCGCGCCGGGCCAGCCAGCGACACCAGCGAATGGTAGGTGGTGTACATGCTGTCCAGGTCGGGGCCGATGACATTGGCGGAATGGCCAAGGCCCTTGAAATCGTCGCCGAAGACGCTGTTGATGAGCAGCGTCGCATCCTCGCGCTGTGCAAATGAACCGCGCGGGCTGCCCTTACGGGAAGCGAAGCTCACCTGATAGCCGGTGGAGCAGACATGATTGCCGGTGAAAGTCAGGTAATACCAGTCGCCGCGGCGGAACAGCCCCGGGCCTTCCGTCCAGTGTTTGAGGGTCGCGCCGGTGGTGGATGCGCTGCGCCCGGGCAGGAGGGACTCCTGATCCAGCATGGCGGACTTGATGACCCAGTTATCCGGGAAGAGCATCATCAGCTGGCCGTCATCGAGCTTGAAGAAAGAGCCGTCGATGGAGTGGCCGAAATTCTCCGTGATGAGGGTGAACGGGCCCAGGGGGCTTTCGCTCCTGAGGATGTAATGTCCGCGCCCGTTGGGGGACGTGATCATGTAGAAGCTGCCGCGCCAGTAGATGACCTCCGGCGCATAGGCGAAGTACACATCGTTCCCCTGCGTGCAGTAGCCCTCATACGTCCAGTTGACCAGGTCGCGGGAGGTATAGACGCGCACGCGATCCTCACAGGTGGACGCATACAGGTAGTACAGGCCATTGTGGCGCATGACGAAGGGATCGCCGATGCCGTAGTCATCCGCGCCGGCGGCGATGGGCGGATACTGCCCCTCCACCTGCATCGGATTCACATAATCCTCCGCCAACGACGTCAGCGGAAGGACGAGCAGCAGCAGTACAAGCAGGAATGTCAACGCAATTTCTCCCTTCATCAGTCCAGCGGGCGGACGGAGAGCTCCGTCACGCGCAGCTCCTTGCCGGTGGAGAACAGGCCGCACAGGCCATGGGTATAGGGTGCAGCGTCGCGGATGACCGCGACAGGCTCTTCCGCATCCTCCACGAAGATGCTCAGCGCATTGTCCTGCATGCGCAGGGTCAGCGTGGCATGGGTCTTGTCCTTCCAGCCGTCGATCTTCACCTTGTCGGTATCCATCATCATGCCGTAGTTCATCCGGCGGACGGTCAGCCCCGTGTTGGTGATCGCCAGCGCATAGCCGAACGCGCTTTCCGCCACCTGGGCATCATAGAGGGACACATCCGTCGCGTGCATCAGGAAGCCACTGAAGCCACTGCCTGTCTTGGGGATGTCGAAGCTCACGCGCATCTCGTAATCCGTGCAGCCCTCGCCGCCGATGAGCGCGAAGCCCTGCTTGCCGGACGCAATGGAGAGCGCACCGTTCTTCGCGGAGAAATTGCCCAGCGTCACGATGCCCTTGCGATCATTGCGCTCCAGCGCCCAGGTCTGTTCCTTCATCGTTTCGTGTGCGAAGGTCTTCACCGTCAGCACCGCTGCGTCCTCACCACTGATCGTCAGGGTGTGATCGCCAAAGGGCAGCTGGATCGCCTCCGTGGTGAAGGTGAACCACTTGCTCTTCTCGGGCGCCTCCGGGATGACGATGCTCGCCAGCACGCCGTCATCCACGCCGATGGTCAGGGTCTTGCCTGCATCCGCCGCGCGGACGGTCAGGTCAAAGCAGTACGCCGTGCCTTCCGCGATGCGGACATTGTATGCCGCCTGGCCGAGGATGGCCGCGCAGGCCTCGAGGTCGGGGCCTTCGACAGTGTCCAGCGCAGTGCCGTTCACCGCATGCACCGCGGCGAAACGGCCGGGAATGGCCTTCGTGGCGGTCTGGTCGCCGTCGCCCAGCGCCTTGGCGGTATGCGCCATGAAGCTGTACGCAGCACCCTCGCGTTCCAGCGCGCCGATGGTATCCGCCGTCACGCCGGGGTTTTTCACCGTCAGCAGGCGCATGGAATCAATGTAGACATAGAGCACATCCTGCGTGCATTCCACGCGCAGGGCGTGCAGGCGGCCCGTTTCGCCCAGTTCAGGCACATCCGCATGGGCGATGGTCTTGCCGTCCGCAGTGAAAGCAATGGTCTTGCCGTCGGTGGTGATGAGCGCCGCATGGCCGTCCTTCGTGCCGATGCGCCACGCCATTTCGCCGCCGTTCAGGCTGAAATTGCATTCCTGCGTGAAGCGCTGCGCCGCCGGGACATCCGCCATCAGGCCTTCCGCCGTGCGGGTGAAGCCGTTCAGGTCGCCCTGGGCATCGCCATACACATCGGGCATGGCGGGGATGGGCATCTCCGTGCAGGTGGGGCCGGTGGAATACAGCATGCCGCCATTGGTCAGCAGGCGATCCACATTGTACCAGCGGATGAGACCGCCGCCGGTCTGCTCCGGCGCATGGCTGTGATAGGACGCATAGATGCTGTCCAGGTCGGGGCCATAGAAGCTCGCCGAATGTCCAAGGCCGGTGAAGGAATCGCCAAAGACGCTGTTGATGAGCAGGGTGTGATCCTCCAGCTGGGTGTAGCGTCCCAGCGGATCGCCCTTGCGGCTCGCCCACGCGACGCGGTAGCCGGTGGACAGGAAATGGTTGCCGGTGAAGATGAGGTAATACCAATCGCCGCGGCGGATAAGGCCGGGGCCCTCCGTCCAGTGGTAGAGGGACACGCCGGTGGCCTTGTTCAGCCCCTTGGGAGTGAGGGAATCCGCATCGATCTCCGTCACGCCGATGGACTGATTGCCCGGCAGGTTGAGCATATTGAGCTTGCCATCATCGGTGACGAAGAGCGAACCGTCGATGGAGTAGCCGAAGTTCTCCGTCACGCGCTTGAAGGGTCCCAGGGGCGAATCACTCTTCATGATATAATGGCCATTGCCCGAGGGAGAGGTGATCATATAGAAGGCACCGCGCCAATAACAGACCTCCGGCGCGTATGCAATGCGGCCATCACCATTTTCGGTGCAGTGGCCTTTGAACGTCCAGTGGACGAGATCTTCCGATTCGTAAACGCGGATCTCCTCCGCGCCGGTGGTATACAGGTAATACTGCCCGTTATACCGCAGCACAAAGGGGTCAGCAGCATCCATGCTCTGCCATTTCTCATTGAACACCTGCACGGGATTGCAGTAATCCTCCGCACAGGCCGTGGTCAGCATGCTCAGCACGAGGAGCAGCAAAGCAAGCAGCATTTTCACGGGATATTCCTCCTTGTTCGGTGCCGTTTTTTGCGAAAACGGATGCATCAGGGGGGATCACTTGATACCAGAATGCGCCATCGTGCTCATCACGTTGCTCTGGCAGAGGATGAACAGGATGAGGTTGGGCAGGAACATGATCAGCGACGCGGCTGCGGCCACGCCCTGTCCGGCGACAGCGTTGGTGTTGCTGGCCAGCGTGTTCATGTAGAAGGTCAGCGTGCGCATGCTTTCCTTGTTGGTGTACATAGTGGAAGTTTCGGTGTTGTTCCAGACAGACTGGAAGGACAGGATCGCGACGGTCGCGAGTGCCGGACGGATCATCGGCAGGATGATCTTGCGGTAGACGGTGAAGTAGCCCGCGCCATCCACAACGGCGGCCTCAATGAGGGCATCGGGCACCTGATCGGTGAACTGCTTGACCAGGAAGAGGCCAACAGGCATGGCGATCAGCGGCAGGACATGGGCGAAGTAGGTGTTGATCATGCCCAGGTGATCCACCAGGAGGTAACGCGGGATAATGACCGCAACGGACACGAACATCATGGCGATGTTGTTGATCTCCATCAGGAGATTCTTGGCGCGGAAGCGCAGCTTGCTCAGCGCGAAGGCCGCCATGGACGACATCAGAATGCTGGCCAGCACCACCGAGCACGTGACGATCACGCTGTTGAAGATATAGCGGCTGATGGAAATGCCGCCGGCGGAAGCCTGCCGTCCCAGCTTGACGAAGTTATCCAGCACAGGATTCTCCACCAGGAACTTCGGCGGGAAGGCAAAGAGCTCCTCAATGGGCTTGAAGGCATGGTTGATGATGAACACGATCGGCAGAGCCATGAAGATCGCCAGCGGCACCAACACCAGATACATGGGGATCTGGTTGGTCTGGAAGCGATCGGGGTTGAAACGCGTTTTGCGCATGATAGGTTCCACCTTTCGTCATGGGTTGAGGGGGGCAGATCAAGGGGGGACAGCGGGATAAGGAGAGCAGGCAGTGCGTTGCCTGCCCTCCCCGTCCCAGAGGGTACTTGCTCCTTCAAGAGGAACGTTCTGCCGCATGCGGAAGGAGCATCCGCCGCCGCAGCAAACAGGGATTAATTAGCCAGCTTGGCCAGTTCGTCGATGACAGCCTGATCAGCCACAGCCTGCAGCTCAGCAGCCACGTCCGCCGCGGAGAGTTCGCCGCGCACGATCTTGCCATCGATGTCGTTGTTGTTGTAGTAGGTCTCGATGGTGGACCAGCCGGGAGCAAACTGCCAGTTGGAGGGCACGAAGTCCACACCACGGGTCAGCACGCCCTCGAAGAAGGGCTTCATGTCGTCAGCGGCGTTGTCCAGCAGATCCTGCCACACTTCGGGGGTGGACACAACGGGCATACGGGACACGGCATAGCCCAGGGAACGATAGGTCTCCTGACGCTTCAGCGCGGCCTGCGGGCCCCAGGACATCCACTTGGACAGCTCCCACGCCTCGCGGGGATACTGGGTGGAAGCGGAGATGACGCCGTTGTCAACGATGGTCAGCTCGCCCTTGCCTTCGCCCATGGGCAGCGGATAGAACACGTATTCACAGCCGGTCTCCTGAGGCACGGTGGTCTGGAACATCGCGATGGTCCAGGGCCAGTCAATATGCATGGCAGTGCGGCCCTTGCCGGGAGGCCAAGCGCCGGGGTCGCCCAGAACGGCTTCCTTTTCTTCCTCGGTCATCCACTCGCAGATCTTGTTGTTGATGACTTCCGCACGGGTCTCGGTGGCGTTCACCCAAACGTCGTCGAAGTTGTACTTCTGGCCGTCCCAGCCGAACTTGCCCTGGTTGCCGTTCATGGCAGCGGGGAACAGGTCGACGTACAGGGGGTTGGAGACGCCGAAGTTGTACTCCTCGGGATGGCTCAGCTCGTCAGCCAGCTCGAAGTAGTCGTCCCAGGTCCAATCCACAGCGGGCAGCTCCACATTGTACTGCTCGAACAGGGTGGTGTTCATGAACATCATGTGGGGGAACTGCACGGCAGGATAGGAGTAGTTCTTGCCGTTGATCTTGGCGGCCTCACGCATGGCAGGATAGAGCTGCTGCGCGTCGGGGTCGTTCTCCATGTAGTAGGTGATGTCCAGCGCCCATTCGTTCTCGACGGCACGGGAGACATTGAACACCCAGAACACGTCCGGCAGGTTGCCGGTGGAGGCCAGGTTGGTCAGGCCCTGATCCCAGGTGTTCTGGTCGATGGAAACGAATTCAACGTTGATGTTGGGATAGGCTTCTTCGAACTGAGCGATCAGGGCCTCGATGACCTCGGGCTCGCCAGCCTCAGCCTGGCCCCAATGGGCCACGGTCAGGGTGATGTTTTCGGTCGTCATGGGCGGCAGGCCAGTGTCTTCTGCCATCGCGGGAACGAGGGACAGAATCATGAAGCACGCCAGAACCAGAGAAAGCAGCTTCTTCATAGATGAAATCTCCTTTCAAAATGTATATCCCTTTACAGATCCACGACGCACCGCCGGATCTGTATAGATACCTTGTTTGGGGGATCCTTCGATTCCCATTTGCACGCGCATGTACTCCGACTGAAGGGGTGCAGCCATGCTCGCGAAATGGGATCCTTAAGGGCGGATCGCCTGCAGTTCCCCGTCCGTACCCTCAATTTGCACGCGCATGTACTCCGACTGAAAGGGTGCAGCCATGCTCGCGAAATGGGATCCTTAAGGGCGGATCGCCCTTAAGCAGGGTCGAGGGACAGAGTCCCTGGTTATTCGCCGGTGATACCACTGCGGTCGATGGCCTCAGTGAAGTACCGCTGCAGGCAGAAGTACACGATCAGCAACGGCGCAATGGTCAGGATGGTGCCAGCCATGGTGACGGCCTCATTCTGGATGTTCGCACCGCTGTTACGCGCAGCCCAGCCGCCGGCCTTTTCCAGATATGCCAGGTAGCTGTCCTCGAACTTCGCCAGCTCCATCACTAGGGTCGAAATGGACTTGCTGTCGCCCAAGGCTGAATTGCCCATGAACAGCGACGTGGTGTAGGTCTCATTCCAGTACCACACGAAGGAGAACAGGAAGCTGGTGATCATCGCCGGGAAGCCCAGCGGCACGCCGATGGTGAAGAACACGCGCGTTTCGCTGGCGCCGTCCACACGGGCGGCCTCGTCCAGCGAGAAGGGGATCTGCTCATAGGTGGCGCGGTAGATCAGGATGAAGATCGCCGCGCGCAGGCCCTGTCCGCTGAGAGCAGGGAGGATCATCGTCCAGATGGAACCGAGGATGCCGTAATCCGAATACATGGTGTAGGTCGGCACCATCAGCACGGGGAAAGGCACGATGAAGGTCAGCAGCACGCAGGCCAGCAGGACGTTGCGACCCTTAAAGCGGAAGCGGGCGAATGCGTAGCCCGCCAGCGCGCAGGAGAAGGTCTGGGCCAGCGCCGGGATCACCGTCACCACGAGGGTGTCGATGAGGTGATCGCTGAAGCCCATGATGTCCAGCACCTTGGTGTAGTTCTCCGTGGTGATCTCGTGAGGGAGCCACTTGACGGAGGGATCCAGCAGATCCGTCAGGGATTTCAGGCTCGTCACAGCCATGTGCAGGATGGGATACACATACACAAAGCACAGGGAGATGAGCATGACATACAGCACGATCTTGGGGATCAGGCCGAGTTTGCGGAAGCCGCCCAGGAGCGTCCGGCGGATCGGCAGCGCCTTACTTTTTCTTGCCATGACGCTTGCCTCCCTTCATGTTCCGGGCGCGCTCGGCATGCATGCGCTCGATGGCGATCTGTTCGCCGGTCTTCTGGATGGCGATCTGCTTGGCCTTGCGTTCCTTGGTCAGGAGCATCAGGATGATCAGCGCGATGCCCAGCGTCAGCGCATACACCCAGGCCATGGCCGTCGCCTTGCCGTAGCCGCCGCCCACCGCCGTGGAGAACATGCGCTCATTGATGGTCGCGATGACCTCGTTCAGGCCGGTCGTGGCCAGGAACACGATGATGTACACACCATTGATGAGGTTCATCGGACGCAGGGCGGGCAGGGTGATCTTCCAGAAGGAGACCCAGCCGTTCGCGCCGTCGATCATGGCCGCCTCATAGAGGGAGCCGTCGATTTTCTGCAGGCCGGTCATGTAGATCAGGATCGGCACGCCGGAATACCACAGCACCAGGATCAGCTCACTGAACAGGCTGGACATGGGGCGCGCGAGCATGGGGGGCAGCATCGCCTCGACGATGCCGTTCACGCCGTAGCTCTCGATCATGGGGACGGTCGTGGCGCCCTCGTTCACCAGGCGCTCCAGCACGGGACCGGATACGACGATGATGGGCAGGAAGAACAGCGTGCGGAAGAGGCCCTTGCCCTTCAGGGGCTGATTGAGCATCATCGCGATGACCAGCGCGAACACCAGGATGACGGCCAGTCGCAGCACCGAATCGGTGTAGAAATTGGTCAGCTGTTCGGTGAAGATCGTGTCCTCCAGGAAGATGTAGCGGTAATTGGCCAGCCCGACGAAGGACGTCTTGAGGCCATTGGCCGTAACCTTCACATCCTGGAAGGAGAAGATCAGCGAGCGCACCAGCGGCACGATGAAGAAGGTGACAAAGCCGATCATCCACGGCAGGAGGAAAACGTAGCCCTTCATTTCACGCCGGGTGACGAGGCCAATGCGGGGTCTCTTCATTGCGCCTCGCCTCCTTTCAGCACGATCCAACTCTGCGCGGGGATCGTCAGGCCGTCCGCGGTGTAATCCGCCCGGCGGTAGTTGATCAGCAGCACCGTGCCGTTGGAGTAGGTCACGCGCACCACATCGCTGTCGACGATCTGATGCTGCGCGATGGACGCGCCGTCCAGCTGAGCGTGGAGGTCGGCGAGGGCCTCGTCGATCACCAGCGCACGCGGCAGCAGCACATCCCACTTGGCGGTGAAGATGTCGCTGGAGTTGGTATTGATCAGCGCCTGCACATCCTCGCCGGTCAGCAGCCAGGAGGGATACGCGCCGTATTCGACCATCTTCAGCAGCGCCTTCTGCTGATTGCTTTCAAAATTCAGCCAGGTGCTGTAGTAAGGCACATAGCCGCTGAGCACCATGGGCAGGAAGGGCACCTCGGCGGAGAGGAAGGAATAGCTGGTCGTGCCAAGGGGCATGTCCAGATAGGCGTCCATCTCGGCGAAGTAGCCGGCCAGCGGATTCTCCAGCGCCAGTGCGGTATCCAGCCCGGCCATCGCCGCGCGGTAATCCGCCATGGTGCTGCCCCGCATGTGGTTGGAACCATTGGAATAGTAGGAATAGAGCACATTGGGCATGGTGGTCAGCGCGAGGCCGTCCACATGGGCGCCCCATTCCTTCTGCAGGGCGGACAGGATCTCCGCGCTGCGGCTGGGCGTGAGGTAGTACAGGGTCGGATAGAGCTCCTTGCCGGTCTTGATCTCCGCCACGGTCTGGCCGATGGTGCGCACCACGTCCACGCGCATGTTGTACATGCGGTCCGGATTGGCCTGCACAGGATCATACTCCAGCAGGAACTTGCCGCCGCTCGTCTTCACCTGCTCTGCCAGGGCGATGAGGTCGCCCTTGCTGCCGAGCTTGCCTTCGAGCTTGGTGCTGCCGCTGCCCAGGGCGTAGGTGAGGCCGCCGGGCTGCCAGCCGCGGTAGAGCACCATCGGCGCGGAGAAGCCAGCCGCTTCATACGCGGTGAGGATCTCGCCCGCCTGCTCGACGGTGGTCATGGGTTCGACGCTGTTCCAGAGGAGGAACTGCACGCTTTCCGCGCCCAGCAGGTCGATGCGCGGACGATACGCGGTGTCCGCCGTTTTGAGGCTCCCCTGCTCTTCCAGCACGCGGCGATAACGATGCGCCATACCGTTGTAGTTCGCCTCATCCCCGGTGAGGATGTAGAAGCGCATGGTCATGTCGCGCAGGTTCGCCCTGCTCTCGCGGCTGTTCAGGCCGAGGGTGCGGGTGGTCTGGGCGATGTACTGTTCACGCAGGGTGAAATGCGCCGCCGCCCAGTTGTACTTGGTGATGACACCAGCGGGATAGGCCATGACCTCCGCTGCCTCATGACCGGCCTCCACCACGGCGAGGTAGGCAATGCCTTCCTCCGTGCGCGCCAGGCCGAAGACGGGCATCGTCACCTGCTCAGCAGGACGGTTCAGCTCCGTCAGCACGGATTTTTCCACGCCGATGTTCGTGCCGTAGATGCGCTTGGAGAAGGGCGTTGTGCCGATGCCCTTGCCGTTGGAGAAGTTGATGATGGCGCCCGCGGCCTCCGGGACGAGCATGTAGCCCGCCTTTTCATCCAGATAGGTCGCGCCCATCGCCGGCATGAGGTACAGGCCGCAGATGGTGGTCTCGCCGTATTCCTCGATGCCGTCCGCCGGGACGGTCACAGCCACGCTGTCGCCCTCCAGGCGGATCTGCACCTTGATGCGCTGACCCACTTCCGCGAAGTCCACCACCGCATCGACGCCCTTTTCCACCTGCGTGCAGGTCACGGCCGCGCCGGCGGAATGGATGTCGTAGTTCTTGGTGGTGACGGCGGTGCCCTGCGCCACATCGATGACGAGGGTGGACGCCAGGAAGCCCGTCCAGGACTTGTTCGCGCCGGTGCCAGTGGCATCCACGCCGCTGTTCAGGGTCAGGCCGGTGGCCTTATCGGTCACGGTCAGGTCGAGGGTCGCCTGGTCAACGGTCAGGATGAGCGCATCGTTTTCCACCGTGCAGACATCCGCCAGTGCCAGTGTCGGGATCAGCAGGAGGATCGCGATCAGCAGCAGTTTAGCTTTCATTGTAGAATCGCGCCTCCTTCCACACAGCGGTGATGAACTCCCACAGCTGCGCCACCAGCGCCGCCGCGATCACCATCGCGATGATGATCATCAGCATGGTAAACAGCGTCAGCAGGAGCGCCGCGAAAGTCTCCTTAAAGTTGTAGTTCTGCAGCGTCTTGACCATCATCACGATCAGCATCAGGCACAGGCCAATGGCGATCAGGTCGATCAGGGTGATGATGAACGCCTCGTTGTAGGTCAGGACAAAGGACAGGGCAAAGGTGATGGGCTTGAGCATGATGTACGGGCCCAGCGCATACGCCAGGGAGCAGTACATCTGCTTGAAGGTGCCTTCGCCGTCGCGGATGGAGCAGATCAGGTTGCAGGCGATCAGGAACAGCGTCAGGCCGCCGATGACCACCACAAGGTCCATGCCCACGTTGTACTGGCCATCCTCCACCGTCTTGAACAGGAAGCCGCAGGCATACTTGTTGACGATGTAGATGATGACCGTCGCCACATAGAGGATCGTCGCCGACAGGACGGAGACCTTCCCCTCATGCTTCACGCCATAGAAGGCATCCGACGGGTTGCGCAGGAAGTAGGTCATGAAGCGCATTTCACGGATGAGACGCACATTCATCAGCCGATCCCAGCCAGCCTTGACCACCATGGCGGGCTTCCAGACCTTCGTCAGCTTTTTCCACAGCTTGCACACAAGCCACAGGCCGAACAGCCCGGCGAAGATCCACATGATGCTGTCCTGCAGCCACACATTGCGGATCTCCCAATAGGAATCGCTGTAGCCGTCCTTATCGCCGCCCAGACGGGACGCGGCCAGCGCTTCCTCGTACATTTCCAGCTTGTAATACGCACGGCCAAGGCCCATCTGCGCATAGTCGAACATGCTGTTAAGCTGGAGTACCTGCTCCCAGGGTTCGCGGCTCTCGGCGTAGCGGCCCTCCTGATACAGGGCCAGCGCCTGATGCACCAGATCGGCGTAATCCGTCACGGCGAAGCGCTGCACCAGCGCCTTGTCGCGATCCAGCACATACAGCCGGCCCATGCTGTCCACATCGATGGCCACGGTGTTGACGAACAGGCCTGTGCGGGTACGGTCCTGATCCTGGCCGCCGAAGTAGAAGATCTCGCGGCCGTCGCGGGTGTACTCGATGATGTATCCCAGCTCATTGATGACGAAGATGTTCTCATAGGCGCCGACCGCCACGTCCACCGTGTTGTCGAAGCCCCAGTTCACCGGATCCATGATGTTGCGGCCAGCCATGTTCAGACGCTTGACGCCGGAAACACCGGTGGTCACGGTGTAGATCAGGCCGCGTGCATCCAGGTCGAGGCTGGTCGGCGTGGCCGGAACGACCCGTTTGAGCATGTTCAGCTGCTCCTGGGTGTAGGTCAGTCGCTTGAGCTTCTCGATCAGATCCAGCTCGGTATCGTTCGCGCCGAAATAGCCCAGGAAGGTGCCATCCGCCGAGAACTGCGCGATGCCGTTGGTGTTGCCCTTGGAGATGACGTACATGCTGCCGGCATCGTCCACGGCGATCTTCAACGGCTCGAACTTGGCCTTCACGCCGTAGAGGGGCGTGCCGGGGTGCTCGAGGGTGAAGATGTTCTCCCCCGTCGCCACGTCGAAGACGACGACCTGCTTGAGCTTGGCGTCGGTGACGTAGAGCTTGCCATGGCGGACATAGATGCCGCCGGGGGACTTGAGCAGTTTTTCGCCGAAAACGCGGATGGTCTCGCCGTCGGCGGTGGACATGATGACGCGCTTGTTGCCTTCATCCGCGATGAAGAGGCAGTCGTTTTCGTCCACAAAGAGATCCGCCGGGCGCTTGAGGGATTCATCCTGAAAATCGCGGAAGGTGCCATCGGGGAGATAACCGCTGGGCGAATAGGCCGTGTCGCCATTATGGATCTCCGTGCGCGTGTAGTAAGGCGCTTCCGCCGCCAACGCCATCGTCGGCAGCAGGATCAGACACATCATCAGTGCGAGGATGCGCCATGCTCGCATAGGGTCGACCTCCCTTCTTTAGTCTTCCTTGAAGATCTTGCCGCTCCACCGGGTGATGGTATACACCAGGATCAGCAGCACCACCGAGGCCGCCGAAGCATAGCCCATCTCATACCGGATGAAGCCGTAGTCCTCGATCAGGTTGACGATGAGCTGACCGGCGTACTGAGGGGTGGGGTTCGCGCCGGAAAGGCTCACGCCAATGTGGCCCACCTGGAAGGTGTTCACCACCGCCATCACCAGGCCGAAGAGCATCTGGGGCTTCATCATCGGGATAGTGATGTAGAAGACCTCCTGGAAGCGATTGCGCAGACCATCGATTTCCGCCGCCTCATAAACGGTTTCATCAATGTTCATCATGCCGGCCAGCATGGCCAGGAAGCCAACGCCCATGGAGGACCACAGCGCGACGATGATCATCACCGGCATGAGGTACTCGCTGGACTGCAGGAACTGGATCGGCTCGGAGATCCAGCCCAGATTCATCAGCACCGCATTGAGGTAGCCGCGCTCGTCGCCGGAGAAGATGATACGCCAGACGACGTTCATCGCCACGCCGGAGGTCATCGAGGGGCTGTAGAGCAGCAGTGCCAGCACCGTGCGGGGGCCCTTCGTGATCTGGCTGAGGCACCAGGCGAGGAAGAAGCTCAGCATGTAGCCGCCCGGGCCGACGATCACCGCAAAGAGGATGGTGTTGGGCAGGACGTACTGCATGAAGATCGAGTCGCGGGTCAGGAGGTTGATGTAGTTCATGAAGCCCACGAAGTCGGGCATCTGAATGGTGTTGAAGTTGGTGAAGCTCAGCCCGATGGCGATCACCACCGGCACGATGATGAACAGCGTGAACAGGATGATGTAGGGGGCCAGAAACACCCATGCGATCTTCTGATCTTTCGGGCCATGCTTCTTGGCGACAGCCGATTTGGTCATTCCAGCCACTCCTTTACTGTATTGATGTCCGGCACGATGAAGGGCTGCGTCAGCTCGCCATTGACCAGGCGGCCGAACTCCTCCAGTTTGCGCTCCAGTTCACGGTCGATGCGCTTGATGGCCTCGTCCAGGGCCGCGCGCAGGTTCTTGCCCTCCAGCGCCACGGCGTTCACCGCGTTGGACAGCTCGCGTTCCACCATGTACGCGCCGGGATTGCGGGGCGTTTCGTAGATCCAGTTCATCTGCTCGGCGATGACCTTCTTGTGTTCGGTCGGCCAGGGCGAATTGAGGAAGGCCGCCACATTGGCGCTGTTCCACATGTACTCATTGCCCAGGGTGCTCTGCAGCGTGTAGGCGAATTCGGTCTGCGTCTCCTCGCTCATCCACCAGGACAGGAACTGCCAGGATTCCTCCGGCATGTTGGTGTTGGAGAAGATGAAGCAGCTCTGCTCGGCGCCGCTGGTCCAGCGCTGGACGACGCCGTTTTCATCCGTCATGCCGGGATACAGCGCCAGGCCCCACTTGTCCGCCAGCTCGGGCGCGGCATTCATCAGCATGTTGTACATGCCGTAGTTCGCCGTGCCGATGGGCAGCGTGCCATCGCGGAAGGACTGATAGAACGAGTTGATCTCATAGTCCATGTCGTAGATGGTGAAGCTGTCGGTCATGACCTTCAGGCCGTTGATGGCCTCCTCCGTGTCCAGCTGGACATGGAGATCGCCGGATTCATAGAGCACCGCACCGGACTGGTAGAGGAAGGGCGTGGTGACGGCGAAGGCCTTGTAGCCGATGGAATTGGCGACGAAATTGTTGAAGTTCAGGCCGTAGCGATGCAGCGTGGGCAGCATCTTCAGCACGTCCTCGTAGGAATCGGGGACCTCCAGACCGATGGAGTCCAGAATGTCCTTGCGGTAGAACAGGACGTAGAAGTTGAACGTCTCGGGGAAGGCGTACATGCCCTCATCGCAGACGGCAGGCATCAGCAGACCCGTGGGGAACCACTTGCCGACCTCGCCGAAATTGTTGTAGCTGCGCAGATCCATCAGCGCGCCGCGGACGGCCAGGTCATACACGCGGGTGGTGGACACGCCCAGCGCCACGTCCGGCGAGGTGCCGGAGGCATTGGCCAGGATGAGCTTGCTCTCATCCGGCATGATGGAGAAGTCCACCGCGATGCCGGTCTCCGCCGTGAAGGTGGTGTCCGCCATGCGCTGCATGATCTCCAGATACTGCCGGGGGCGGTTGACCCAAACCTGCAGGCGCGTGTCATCGCCCGCATCCGCCACATAGCTCTCATCAGTGAAGGAGGACACGAAGCGCTGCGCCGTGGAGGCCACGCCTTCGAACCAGCCCATGCCATCGGGCAGGAGGCTTTCATCAGTGTAGAGGTAGATCGCGTCCAGGCCCATGGGGCTGGTGGACAGCTGCTCCACCGTGGTGACGAGGAAGTTGCGCGCGGAGGACGAGCCCTGGGAGAAGAGCTTGAGCTTCTTGGGCAGGTCGTTGGGTTCCTCCGCCAGCTGGCCGAGCAGCTGGATGCTCATATCCAGGTTGCTCAGCGCACCGATGCGCTCATCGGTATCCGCCAGCACCGCCAGCGCGCTGCGGCAGAGCGTCAGCTCCTCCTGCCAGCAGACGAGGTCATCGGCGATGTGGAAGTCGAACTCCTCCAGGCTGAAATCGCGGAAGAAATCCGTGTTGCCGCCGGTGATCTTGGTGATTTCCAGCGCCAGGTCCGCCATTTCGCCGGAGACGGTCTCCAGCATCTTCAGTGCCGGGCGGACCGGATCCAATGTGGTGAGCAGGGTCAGCGTGTGCTCGCCCTTGCTCAGGTACATCAGAGCCGGATCGCCGTTTGCATCCGTGATGGTCTGGTTGGCAAAATTCAGGCTGTAGCGGAATTCCGCCGTGTCGAAGGCCGCACCGGGGATGACGCCATCCACCAGGATGGTGCGGTACACAGGGAAGTTCGCCAGCTCCGCCTGACGAAGGCGCAGCGCCATGGCGTACCAGCCCTCGTGCTCGACGGTGAAGGTGTAGGTCAGGGTATCGCCAGCGTACTTATAGGAAATGTCCTCAATGTAGTTGATGACCTTCTTGCCGCTGGAATAGGGGGTCAGGTGGGTGTCATAATCCGCTGCGGGGCGGATGTTGGGGTTGTTGCGCTCCTGCACCTGTTCCGCCTGCAGGGTGATGATGTGGCTGCCGGTCAGTTCGCCGTCCGCCGCATCCGCCACGGGGAGCTCGCCTTCCAGCGTCAGGCCGTAGAGCTTGAACGGGCCTTCGTGGCAGAGGATGGTGATCTCATGCTCACCAGCGGTTAAGTAGAGCCCCATGCCCTCGGCGTACAGGCCGGCCTTGCCCATCAGGCGGCAGGCATGCTGCCCGTAGGACTTGACCGGCATGGATACGACTTCGTTGCCGTAGCGGTCCTTGTCGAAGCTGCCCGTCTGCGTCCAGATGCTGTCCAGCGTGAGCGATGCGCACTCGCTGTAGGGCGTCTGGCCGTCCACGGTCAGGGTGAACACATTGTCCAGGATGTTGCTGTCCGTCATGGCGTAGGTCAGCACGGGATAGCCGAAGATATCCTCCGCCACTTCGACCATCAGCGTGATGCTCTGGCCTTCCGCCAGCGCATCGCCCTGTTCGCTCTCATACAGGACCACCGGCTCCGTCACGCAGGGATGTCCATTCAGGGTCTGCAGATAACCCGCGTAATCCCCGCCGTCGGTGCGCGACAGATACAGCTGCGTCAGATCGTCCGCCGTTGCCATCAGCGGCAGCAGCATCAACAGCGCCAGGATCAGCCCCAGATTCCTCAGCACGCGTCTCACAGTGATCCTCCTCTTTGATCAGTTTTTGTTTTCATTTTCTCGAATTTATTTCCCTTCATTTGAATTAAAACATATTTTATCGTCTCTGTCAATGCTTTTCCGAAAATTTTGTGTTATTTGACCATCAATTTACCTTTTGTTGCAATTTGTAAGGGCTCACTTTCGTTTTTTCGGCCATTTTTCTCATGGAAAATCTGAAACAAACAGGTTTTCCGCATTTGGATACATGAATATTCCAATTTTTCCGAAACTTTAATGAAACAAAAACGACCTCCCCAGTCCCATCGGCCCGGGAGGTCGCGTTTCTACTATTATATATGCGCTCAGCAGCGGGTCTTTCCGGCGCCGCGCTTGGCCTTGGCCTCCGCCATGGCTTCCTTGCGGTCGTGGATCACCTTAAGCTGCGCATCGATGTCCACCGGCGGATAATGCAGCCCGCACAGCAGCGCCTGCTCCATCTGGGCGGTGCGGCTGCGGATCTTGTGCTCCACGCCGTCCTTGACGAACACATTGCCCGTCTGGCCGAAGATGAGCTGCACATCATGCTTGACGCAATCGTCATGCACCTTCTTCACCCATTCGTAATGCAGCGGACGGGAGCCGAGGTAGTTTTCGCCGCCCGCGAGGACGGTCTCGATCTTGCCCGTGGCGAGGTACTTGTCCAGATCGACCTCACCGATGAAGGGCTTGACGCTGATCCAGCGGTGCTTCGTCGGGACGTCCAGCAGGTAGGGGATGCGCTCATCCACGCGCTTCTGGTTTTCCGCCGACACGGCGAAGGTCACATGATCCCAGCCATCGCCCCAGTCCGGCGGCAGGCATTCCTTGATGCGATGGGCGCGCTTGGTCAGAAGGGAGAAGGTGACGTCCTTGCGGCGGCGGATGATGCTCCACGCCTCGTCGCGCCAGGCATCGGCCTCCTCCAGGAAGAAGTCGCTGGTCATGCACACGCGCACGAAGGAACCGCTCTCCAGCTTGTACTGGCCGTTGCGGTCGCGCTTGATGGGATCGTCGAAGGTGGTGGTGTTGCGGCCGACGATGCTCGTGTCGCGACCATAGCGCTTATCCAGGAAGTAGGCGTAGCAGTTCTGGCAGCCCTCGCTGCACTTGTGGCAGCCGTGCCACGGGTTCCAGGTCTTATCATTCAAGTCCATTTTCATGTTCCTCCATTACTTGGTTGGCACGGGTGATGAGCGTCACCAGCATGTCGAAATCCTGCGGGCCGAGCGCGTCCCTGAGCGCCGCCAGCTGCCTGTCCGTCTCCTCCTGGGCGGAGGCGACGAGCATCTGCGCCTTCTCCGTCGGCAGGATGAACGCGCATCGGCCATCCGCCGGGGATGGCTGACGGGTGACATATCCGGCCTTCGTAAGGGCGGTGATGTGCGCCGTGATCATCGGCTTGGACACCCCCAGTTTATCTGCCAGCATCACGGCGGTATGCGGCCCTTCAGTCTGCACGATGATATTCAGCACGCCCATTTCGCTGGGGCGGATGGGCAGATCCTTCTTCAGGCGCATGTAATTCCGGCTGAATTTCGACAGCTCGGCATTCGTCATCAGAAAGGCGGACATGGCTTCACCTCCGCGATTAGTTCATCTGGATTAACTATATTGTACGCCCCGATGCAGCCCTTGTCAAGCCCCGCAGTCACGTTTTTGCGCTTCATCCGCCGATGAAAAAGTCCGTTCAGATGCGGTTTCGCTTGACTTTCAGGCTGATTCGCGGTATGATTATGGATGCGAGGTGGCAAGGCGATCGCATGCGCTTGCGCATGAGGAAAGTCCGAGCACCATAGGGCAAGGATGCCGGCTAACGGCCGGTGGAGGCGACTCCAAGGAGAGTGCAACAGAGATATACCGCAGTGGTAGCAGGCCCGTTGGTCATCCGCGTGATGCGGATGGAAAGTGACCGGCCGCCGCTGTAAGGATGGAAAGGCGAGGTAAGAGCTCACCCGCGGCTTGGCGAC
>CAZIUA010000009.1:0-48714 GCA_964542315.1 uncultured Faecalibacterium sp.
TCCTTCAGCAGGGGGGAGAAGTCGATCATTGCGCCCACGGCGATGAAGATCAGCACGGGGAAGAGCTCGTTGGCGATGCCCGCGTCAAACAGCACGGACAGGAAGCCGCCTTCGCCCAGCACGGAAGGCACCATTTCACCGGTGATGGCGTTGATGGCCGGGGGCAGGTTCGCCAGGATGCAGCCGAAGCCGATGGGCAGCAGCAGCGTGGGCTCGTAGTCCTTCACGATGGCCAGCGCGATCAGGATGCCGGCGATGATGAACATGATCAGCGTCTTGAAGCCATCACCGGACATCATGTAGAACAGGCCGTTGAAGAGCTCCTGGATGAGCAGAGCAAAATTCATGGTCATGATCCTTTCTTGAAGATGTTGTGGTGTGAGAGGGGGTTCAAGTGAAAAGAGACCCACAGACGAGAGCACAGGGCCCGTCCGTGAGTCTCATCATTTCAAGCGGCACCGGATGCGAACCGTCGGACGGATCATCATCGGGATTGACGATGCAGCTGTATCTTCCCCCTAAAGATAGGAAAAGATACCGATTACTCCCTCAAGATACGCTCCTATTATAGTCGTTCCCGCTGCCTCTTGTCAAGGGCGAATCCGGAAAAACAGGGGCGGTTCAGTCGCTTTTCCGCAGCCGGTTGATGAAGCAGGGGCGCATGGCTCGCTGATCGGAATGAAAAGCCACTCCTGCGCGCTGTTTTCCGCAGAGAAAACGTTTGCATGAAACTGCTTTCTGCCCCTTGCACCTGACGGCGTGTTTGTGGTATACTGATATTTGGATTGCTATGGCAACGGTTGAGCCGCTTGCCACGCGTCATAGATCATTCGGCCGGTTTCGGCAGAATTCGAAGGAGCGTATTCACCATGAGAAAGATCGGTGTACTGACCTCCGGCGGCGACGCGCCGGGTATGAATGCGGCGGTCATGTCCGTTGCTAAGAATGCGGCCCGTTATGGCATGCCCCTGGTGGGTGTCAAGCGCGGCTACAACGGCCTGCTGCGCAAGTCCACCAGCATCCTGGATGACCTGCAGGAGCTGACGCTGGATACCGTGCTGGACATCGCTGATCAGCCCGGTACCTACCTGCGCACTGCGCGCTGCCAGGAATTCAAGGACCCCATGTACCGCGAATTCGCCGCGCAGACCCTGCGTGATATGGAGATCGACGGCCTGGTGGTCATCGGCGGTGACGGCTCCTTCCAGGGTGCAATGCGCCTGTGCGAGCTCGGCATCCCCTGCGTGTGCATCCCCGGCACCATCGACAATGACCTGGCCTACACCGAAATGACCCTGGGCTATGAGACCGCCGTGCAGAAGTGCACCGAGGCCATCCGCGAGATCCGCGCGACCAGCCGCTCCCATGACCGCCCCCATGTGGTGGAGTGCATGGGCCGTCACTGCGGCGACGTCGCCCTGAAGGCTGCCTGCGCCACCGGTGCGGAGATCGTTCTGGTGCCTGAGGTGAAGTGGTCCATCGATGAGGTGGCTGCCCGCCTGAACAAGCAGATCGCCAAGGGCAACTCCCGTGCGACCGTCGTCATCGCGGAGGGCTGCTGGGAGTCCATGGAGCCCTTCGATATGTATGGCTTCCTGACCAGCCACGGCAAGCAGTGCTTCGAGGGCGAGGAGATCAGCGCGATGCGTCTGGCGTCCATCCTCAAGCGCAAGTGCGGCATGGTCGAAGTGCGTTCCACCGTGGTGGGTTACACCCAGCGCGGCGCGCTCCCCGTCGCCAAGGACAGCGCCTTCGCCTTTGAGGCCGGCCACCTGGCTGTCAAGCTCCTGCATGAGGGCATTTCCAACCAGGTCATCGGCACCCGTCATGGCCGCGTCTTCCACATGGGCATCGAGGAGGCCCTGAAGGAAGAGAAGCAGTTCCGCTATGACCTGTACAAGCTGGTCAACGACATCCGCGAGTGATCCCACAATGAATGCGCGATCCGCCTGGTGCTGCCGGGCGGATCTTTTTTCTGCCGCGGAGGCATTTGCGGTTTGCTTTTCGCCTGCGTTTATGCTATAGTGGAGCCAGATGAGGAGGTGGGCGCATGGCCACGCTGGTGGTGACGGACATCCATGGCAATTGGCCTGCGCTGGAAGCTGTTTTGCGGCATCCGGCGGTGCAACGCTGCACAGAGATCGTCTCCCTGGGCGACCATGTGAACTTCGGTCCGCAGAGCCGTGCGGTGCATGATCGGCTGACGTCGCTGGGGGCAGTGTTGCTGATGGGCAATCACGAGGAGCGGCTGACCCGCCCTGATGACAGCGAATTCGACGGATACAACTGGCGGCTGATGCGCTGGACGGCCCGGCAAATGCAGGGCATCGACCTGCACCTGCCCACCGATCTGCGGCGCGGACGGGTGATGTTCACCCATGGCACGCCGGGCGAGCCGTATCATCTGGTGCAGCCGCCGGAAGTTGCCGCGCTGATGGACACGCTGCCGGAGGGTGTGACGCTGCTGCTTTCCGGCCACAACCATACCCCGTGGGATGTGTCGCATGGCGGCCGCCGCTGGGTGAATCCGGGCAGCGTGGGCATGCGTGAGCTGCCGCTGGATGCTGTGCAGGCCGGTCAGCCGGGACAGGCGCCCTTTCTGGTGCTGGATGGCGAGAAACTGACTCTGCACACGGCGGAATACAGCGTCGCGGAGGTCGCGCGGGCGTTCATCGACACGGGTGCATCCGCCGTTGCGCCGGAAATGTGTCGCGCGGTCTACCATGTGATGTGTACGGCGGAATTTCAGGGCGCGATGAAGCTCATCCGCCATGTCAGCGCGATAGCCGCTGCGATGGGGCTGACGCTGGGCGATGAGGCCGCGTGGAAGGCCGCCGACCGCACCTTCCCCTGGACGGAGGCCATGTCCTCCAAGGAATATTGGAAACAGATGGAGAAGATTCGATGAATACATCCACCATTGCCGCCATTGCGACCGCGCCGGGACAGGGCGGTATCGCCATCGTCCGCCTGAGCGGTCCAGAAGCCGAACGCATCCTGCTGGCGGTGTTCCGTCCTGCCGGACAGACCAGTCTGACCGACCATATGCTGACCTATGGCCGCGTCATCGACGGCGAGACCACCCTGGACGAATGCATGGCCGTGCTCATGCGCGCACCCCGCACCTACACCCGGGAGGACGTGGCGGAGCTCCAGCTCCACGGCGGCGGCTATATCGCCCAGCACGTGCTGGCACTGTGCCTGCGTCACGGCGCGGAACTGGCCTCACCCGGCGAATTCACCCGGCGCGCCTTCCTCAACGGGCGCATCGACCTCAGCCAGGCCGAGGCCGTCATGAACCTGATCGCTGCGCAGGGCGAGCAGAGCCATCGCGCGGCGATGCGGCAGCTCCAGGGCGGTGCGTCGAGCTTTATCCGCAAGGCCGCGGACACGCTGTATGAGATCCAGGCGGGCGTGGCGGCCTGCATCGACTACCCCGAGGAGATCGGCGAGGACGAGGCCGCGGCGGACGTTATTCCGCGCAGCGAAGCCCTGGCGGACATGCTGGACGCGGCCTGCGACGAGCGGTCAGCGCGCATCCTGCAAAGCGGATTGCGCGTGGCGCTGTGCGGTCAGCCCAATGTGGGTAAGTCGAGCCTGCTCAATGCCCTCCTGGGCGAGGAGCGCGCCATCGTCACGCCCATCCCCGGCACGACCCGCGACATGGTGATGGGCGACCTGACGCTGAACGGCTGCGTCGTCCACCTGACGGACACCGCTGGTCTGCACGCAACGGATGATCCGGTGGAGCAGCTGGGTGTGGCTCGTGCGCGCCGCGCGATGGACGAGGCGGATGTGGTGCTGGCCGTGTTCGACCAGAGCCGTCCGCTGGACGCGGATGACCGCGCGCTGCTGGCGGAACTCCATGGGCGCAAGGTGCTCATCGTGCTGAATAAGGCTGACCTGCCTGCCGTGCTGAACGCAACGGAGGTGACGTCCCTGCTGGATGCGCCCTGCGTCACGGTGTCCGCCGCACAGGAGGACACGTTGTCCCCCGTGAAGGCGTATCTGGCGGAGCAGGCCGCTGTCAGCGACAATCTGGCCCTGACCCAGCCCCGGCACATCGAGGCGGCTCGCCGGGCGGCGGCGCATCTGCGCCATGCGGCGGACACCGCGCGCACCCTCAGCGTGGACATGGCCTCCATCGACCTGCAGGCTGCCCAGCTGGCACTGGCGGAGATCACCGGCGACGAGGTGGAAGAGCGCCTGCTGGATCGGGTGTTCGGCATGTTCTGCGTCGGAAAATAATTGCATATTTGCAGGAAGAAAAGGACCGTCTTGCGCGTTGTATCAATAAGCAACACGAAAGGCGGTCTTTTCTGATGAAACGCATCCTGTGTGCCCTGTTGGCGCTGCTGCTGTCCGGCGTGTCCCTGGCGGACGAAACGCCCACACTGACTGACGGCGAATACGACTACCGCCTGGTGGAGGGCGGCGCGGAGCTTGTCCGGTACCGTTTCGGCGACGATCTGCCGGCCACCATCGTCCTGCCGGAGGCCCTGGGCGGCGTCCCCCTTGTCGGCATCGGCAGCAATGCCTTCAACACCTCTGAATACGGCTACGACGAGTGCATCCAGTACATCGTGTTGCCGGAGGGCGTGAAGTACCTGGCAGAAGCTGCCTTCCTGTGCTGCCACCATGGCGCGGTGGTCGTCTTTCCGTCCACGCTGGAGGTCATCCCGGAGGGCGTGTCCAGCCATTTCAGCGGCGAGATCCTGCTGAACAACGCGAACCCCTATTTCACCAATGACCATGGCTTCCTGGTGGACACGCGCACGTCCACCCTGCTGTACGCATCGCCGTCCGCCGACTACTGCGAGCTCCCGGCCGTCCGCCGTCTGGGCGGCGGAAGCCTGCAAAACTGGCGTTCCCCAGAGGAGGGCGTATACATCCCCGAGGGCGTGGAGGAGATCGGCATGGCCGCGCTCTACGACAGCTACTATCCGCGCATCGTCCTGCCGGAAAGCCTGCGCAGCATCGGCGATATGGGCCTGTACTGTGCGGTGCTCGAAGAGACGGTCATCCCGGCAGGCTGCACCGACATCGGCGAGGAAGCGCTGCCCTTCGTGGTGGACGAGCCCTGGTGGTGACGGAAAGTCCGCGCAAATGAAAATGGCCTCCTGCGGCGTTTCAGATGCTGCAGGAGGCTTTTCGCGTGGCGGAATGAGTCGCTCATGGGGATCCGGCAGGGGCGGGAAGGCCTTCATGCACGGCACAAAAAAAGCAGGACAGCCGAAGCTGTCCTGCGAGGTGGTGCGGATGATTACTCAGCAGTCTGGGTGGCGATGCCGTTGGCGTCGTCCAGGTAGGTCTGCCAGGTAGCGCGCATTTCCTCAGCCTTTTCCACGGGGGTGGCGGAGGGGTTGATGCCGTAAACGCTCCAGAGGTACTGGCTGCCCAGGTCGTAGCCGGGGATCATGTCGGCATACCACACAAACTGGGTGTCGTTGGAACGCATCATGGTGAGGGTATCATCCACGGCGCGGTCGTCGCGATACTTCTTGTAGTAGTCGGTCTTCCAGTCCTCGGAATCGGTGTAGCCGGGAGTGGTCTCGGTGAACAGGTCGAACGCGAAGGCGATCTTCCAGGCGGTGTCATGATCGTAGCAAGCGGGGATGCAGTACACGTTGTCGGAGGGAGCCCACAGGTAGGACGCTTCCTCAGAGGGCTTGGGGAAGAGCACGAAGCCGTAATCGTCTTCCATCTCGGACAGGCTGCCGGCGAAGTAATCCTCATGGCACTGCAGGGCGACTTCCGCATTCTTGAACGCAGACTCGAAGTAATCCCAGTTGGCGCCTTCGGGCGTGGGCATCTCGTACTTCTTGACCATGTCTTCCACCCAGTTGGCGGCGGTCAGGAAAGCGTCGGTCTCAGCAGCGTTGTAGTACTTGCCGCTCTCGTCCACCATGACGAAGCCAACACCGTTGGAAACCAGCGCGGCGGGCATGAAGTGGCTGGAGAAGGACATCATGGCGTAACGGTCGATGATGCCGTCGTTATCGGTGTCGCGGGTCAGCTTGGAGCACAGCTCTTCGAAGGCAGCCCAGGTCCAGGTGCCGTTGGCCTGCATGTCGTAGATGGACTCAGGATCAACGCCGGCCTCGGACAGGAGGCGATAGTTGAAGAAGATGCCCTTGCGGGGTTCAGCGGCTTCGGGACGCATGGTGTAGATGGCCTCGCCCATGGTGCCCAGGTTCTTGATGGTGCCATTCCACTTCTCAGCGGTGAAATCCAGGCAATCCAGGGTAGTCAGGTCAAACATCAGGCCGGAACGCATGGCGCTCTGCCACTTGCCGGGGGCGATGACCCAAACGTAGTTCTCCTCGGTGCCGGTGGTGGCGATGTTCACGAAATCGTCAGCGCCCGGCCAGCCGGTGGCGGAGATACGGTTGATGGTGAAGTTGTAGGTCTCCTCGATCCACTCGCGGTAGGCCTTGGTGTCTTCGCCAGCGGTGGTGGTGGGTTCTTCGTCATGCCAGTCAGTGGACCACCAGTCCACAACGGTCACGACCATGCCGCCCAGGTCGTAGGGCTTGCCGGTGGCGGGGTCGATCTTGAGCTCGACGCCATACTCGGCGTAGGGGTTCTCGACGTCTTCGGCCATCGCGGGAACGCAGGCCAGAAGCATCATCAGAGCCAGGAGCATTGCCAGGGTCTTCTTCATGGGGATACCTCCTTTATTTTATCTGAGCCCATTCGCGGGCAGAGATTCGATGAAACGAAGGAAAATGTGTTGAAATGTGCAAATTGGCGAAATAACAGCTGATTATACACATTCGACGAAATCCGCGGATCTCCTGCCGGTCTGAAAAAATTATTTCAGACCGGTGGAGGAGATGGATTCGACGAAACTCTTCTGTGCGAAGAGGTAGAGCACCAGCAGGGGCGCGATGACCATCAGCGTGCCGGTGGCCATGAACTGCTCGCGGTGGCCGATGGTGGCGCCGTAGCCGCGGGTGGCCTCCATGTACTTGGTCAGGGCCTCGGAGATGCCGGAGAGCTTCAGGGAGAGCAGCGGCAGGGACGCATCGCGGATGAACATGCGGGTGTAGAAGGTGTCCGTCCACTGCCAAACGAAGGCGAAGAGGAAGCAGCTGACCAGGATCGGGACCGCGTCGGGCAGGATGACCCGCCAGAAGGTCTTGAAGGTGGAGCAGCCGTCCACATACGCCGCCTCCTCCAGGGACTTCGGGATGCCCGCGAAGAACTGGCGGATCATGTAGATGTACAGGCCGTTTTTCAGGCCCATGCAGGTGGCGGACATGGCGAAGTAGGGGATCGGGATGCTGATGAGGCCCAGATCGACGTAGTACTTCTTGCTCAGCAGGTTGATCTCGTTGCCGCCGGTGATGGCACTGACGATGCCCAGGGGATCAAAGTGGGAGAAGGTCAGGTGCAGGGCGGTGGAGATGGTCTGCGGCGGGATGATGACGGTGATGATGACCGCCAGGAACCACAGCTTCTTGCCGGGGAAGTCAAAGCGGGCGAAACCGTAGCCCACCAGGCAGCTCGAGGCCACCTGCAGGACGGAAACAATCAGCGACACGATGAAGGTGTTCTTCAGCGCCGTGCCGTAGTCCAGCAGACGCGGAACGCAGGCCATCACGTAGTTCTCCGTCGTCAGGTGACGGGGAATGTTGATGATGGTGGAATCGTACAGGTCGTTTTCCGTCATGAAGGAGACGGAGAGCTTGGACAGCAGCGGCTGGATGATCATGAAGCACAGACCGAACAGCAGCAGGAAGCGCACGAACTTGTACGCCTTTTCGCCGAGGGTCTTCTTCAGCAGGTAGCCGCCGGATTTCCGGTTGCGCTCCCGGAAGCTTTCGGAGGGCCTTGCGTGCGCGATGTTCTTCTTACTCATCGGAACTCACCACTCCCTTCGAAAGAATCAGTGCGCTCAGACCGATCATGACCAGGGTCACCGCGAAGTAGATCCAGTTCATGGCGGCGACGCGGTCATAGTGGAAGTTGAGCAGGTTGTCGTTGAGCAGGTCCGCCAGGTCGCTGCCCATGCGCGTGTAGAAGTCCACAATGGTGTAGATGATGTTGACGATCAGCAGGGGAGAGACCATGGGGAAGGTGATCATCCAGAAGGCCTCCCACTTGCTGCAGCCTTCCACGTTCGCGGCCTCATAGAGGGACGCGGGCACGTTCTGCAGGCCGGAGAGGAAGACCACGATCTGGATGCCGGAGCCCATGACGATGTCATACACCTCGGCGATCAGGTCGAAGACCACATCCAGCAGGTCGCCGCCCAGACCTGTCAGGCGGAGGATCTCCATCATGGAGTCGGTGACCGTGAAGGGCGTCTGTTCGCTGATGAGATCCTGCATGCCCTGCATGAGCGTGTTGTCCGACTCCAGGGTGACGAGCACGCCGCTGGAGAGGATGACCGGCAGGAAGAAGATCGCACGGACGAACGCGCGGCCCTTGAATTCCTGATTGAGCAGGATCGCGATGACGAAGGACACCACGATGATGGCGATGGTGTGGGTGAGGATCTTGGTCAGCTCCTCCACCAGGTACTGGTTGTACTGGGGGTCGATGGTCAGCGCGTACTGGTAGTTGTCCAGGCCGAGGAGGTCGATCAGCACCGCGCCGATGCCGCCTTCCGCCATGACGGAGGAGATCGTCTTGCCCTCGGAGATGCCGAAGTAGGGGATGATCTCGAAGCCGTTCGCGCTGACATTGACCTGGCTGAAGGACATCTCCAGCGACATGAACAGCGGCGCGGCCATGAAGACCACAAAGCCGATGATGAACGGCAGGATGAACAGATAGCCGGAGACGGATCGTTTTGCCTTCATGGTAAGGTGCCTGCGGCTCATTCGATCGCCTCCTTTACAGTGTGGTAGGTGCGGGCGGGGAGGGTCATGCCATCCACCGTCTGCTCGGTATAGCCGAAGTTGACGTAGACCTTGGTGCCGTTGGCGTATTCGGTCACGGTGACGTTGCCGATGCGCTCATGTCCGACCATTTGCTGGTCAAAGGTGCCGCTCATCGCCTCGTTGTACTGGCGGACGACGGCGACCATATCGTCATAGACGATGGAGGCATCCGCGCCGTAGTACTCGGAGAAGAAGGAATCCTGCAGCTCCTCCACGTTGGAGGCCATCAGGGTGAACTGGAGGCTCGCGCCCGCCTCGGCGGAACGCAGGAGCACTTCGTCACGGTCGGCGGCCAGGTTGAGGGAGACGCCGGTGTAGGGGACGCTGCCGTGCAGCGCGGCGGTGTAGAAGGGGATCGATTCATCCAGGATGCGGTACTGCTGGCCGTCAAAGTCGATATCGGTGACGATGTCGCTGAGCAGCGCGGCGTAATTATTGCCGCTGCGGGTCATGACGGACAGACCCTGTTCGTGCAGCTGAACGATGGCGTCCATCTGCTGGCGGCGTACTTCCTCGCGGGTGACGGTGTTCTTGGCGTTGTAGTCCGCGGAGAGGATATTGCCCAGGTCGCGGAAGGAAACGCCCGCAGCGCCGTACTTGACGGCGGCGTCGGCCAGGACATTGACCGAATTCATCGCCAGGGCGGGCTTGAGCAGGAAGTAGGTGTCACGCTCTTCATCCGCGCCATACCAGATGGCGGAGTATTCGGGGATCTCCACTTCCTCGCGGGTGGTGTGCTGGGCGGAATCGCGCATGGAGACGAAGCCTTCCTTCAGGCCGCTGTCATGGGCGAAGCCGGTCAGGCCGTCCAGGTAGAGGGGAATGCCCGCGTCCCTGGCGGCATTGACGAAGGTCCGCAGCTCGCTTTCCTTGCCCATTTCGCTCATCAGGCGGATCTTGTTGAGGATGGTGGAGTTCAGGCCGCCGTTCATCCAGCCGGTGTAGCGGATGGAGAGGTTCGGCAGGTCTTCCGCGGTGAGGCGGTTCAGCAGGCCGGTCGCCTCGGCATAGGTGGTCATGGGGATCGGCACACTGGTCGGGATGCCCATGACCTGCTGCACCTTGTCGATGGCGCCGACCATCTCGACCACGGTGTGGGCCTCGCTGCTGACCTCGCGGTTCAGCTGGGGCTCATTGGCCAGCAGGTAGTCGCGGTAGGCACTGGCCATGACCATGTAATCATCGGAGGTGATGAAGCGGTAGCGCTGGCGCAGGGTGCCTTCGGGATGCTGCTGCTCGAACATGTAGACGGTGTTGTTCGTGCGCTCGGACACGTCGTAGCTGTCGCCGTGGATGATGGTGTACTCCGCGCTGGCACTGTTGAAGGAGCCGAAGCCGTTGCGGCCTGCGACATCCGCGTTGATGCCGGCCCAGGAGACGCCGTCCTCCAGGATGCACAGGAAGGAGGAGCCTTCCGTGGCCATGCCGAAGACGGGGAAGATCATCCGGGTCTCAGAGACGATCTCCTTGCGGATGGATGCCCAGTCCCAGCCATACATGTTGGCGTAGTAGGCATTCTGGGTGGTCTTACCGTTGTTGTAGCGGATGATGGCACCGCTGCCTTCCGGCACGAGGATGTAGCCTTCCGCCTCCGTGCCTGCGGCGCCGAAGCCGGGCAGCACGTCCAGCGTGGTGATGGGGTAATTCGGGTTATAGGACATGGTGTCCAGCGGGATCTCGACCACGAGGTCTTCGCCATCCAGGCGGTAGACGACCGTCACGTTGAAGATGGGCTTCTTCGTGGCGCCCTCAGCGGTATCTTCCCGCACGACGCGGCTCTGGTCGTATTCGTAGTCCTCCATGGTGTATCCGGCGTTGGCCATAGCGGTTTCCAGCTTGGTGGCGGCATTGGCCTTCATCTCGGAATCACGCAGGACGTAGACGACCTTGCCTTCCTTCAGGTCGGGGTAGGCAGCTTCCAGCGCGGCCACATCGTCCTTCTTGCTGTACTTGGCGGGATCGTACTTCTTGTACGCGTCGGTGATGACGCGCTGCTGGCTCTTGGAGAGGGTATCCAGCAGCGGCTGAAGGCGCTCCAGCGTGATGGCATCGGGATAGATGTAGGTGCGGGCGATGTCGCCCAGGGTGTAGGTGACGCGGATCTCGCTGTCCGTCTTCTCCAGATGATACAGGCGGTTGGAGACGGACTTGGAATAGGTGGTGAAGGTGGTCTGCTTGCCGGTGTTGTTCTTGTAATCCAGCGTCAGCACGGACTGCAGGCGTTCCTTCTCGTTGAGCATGGTGTTGGCGTCATCCGCCACGGCGGCGTTGGTGGATGACCAGACCTTGCCGCTGCGCTTGTCGGTGACGGTGAAATGGGTGGTGTCGGGATCCAGGACGAAGGAGAGCTGATCGCTTTCAAGTGTGAAGGCTTCCTCCGTCTCGGTGAAGCGCTTGATATCCGGCACGTAGGTTTTCAGATCGCCGGAGGTATCAAAGAGGGGGATGATGACCTTGTTCACGCATACGACCAATGCCAGGAGAAGAACCAGGCAAAGCACGATGCGCCAGATGATGCGCCGTTTCATGATTGGCTTTCTCCTTTCATCAATACAGTCGGAAGACGATCTCTTTGTACAGCGAGACGAAATAGCCCACGCCGTCACCCACGAGGGTGAAGAACAGAAGCATCAGGAAGATGACCACCAGCATGGCGGCGATCGTCATGACGATGAACAGCAGCGTCTTGCCCAGGCCGTAATCGTGGATCTGCATCATGCCGCAGACGATGAGGCCGCCGCTCCACACCAGGCTGACCATGGATAGAACGTTGTAGAAGGCCAGCTCATCGGTGGTGAGGATATTGCTCAGCACGATCATGGGGATCTGGAGCAGCAGGTAGGGGACAAGGGCATAGCAGGTGGCGATGTAGACATCCTTGATCGTGCCCTTGCCCTCAAAGAGGGTCGTCAGGCCCCAGTTGCACACCACGAAGATGCCCAGCGGCAGCAGCACGCTCAGGCACTGCTGGAGGATGTTGACCTTCGGCCAGTAGACGTTCATGACCATGAAGGAGGAGAACTGCAGGGACAGCAGGCGGACGATGAGCACCGCCAGGACGATGATGTTCGCCGCGGCAGCGGAGCCGCGCTTCTCATGCGTCAGATCCCAGAAGCCGTCAAAGGGGTGGAACATGCAGTAAGTCGAGTACTTCAGTGAGGAGCCCAGGCGCGACCATTTCTGCTTGTCCGTCAGGCGTGTGAGCATGCTCATGCGTTTTCCACCTCCTTGATGACCTTCTTGATGCGGCCAACGACCAGCGGCACGATCATGGCCACCGCCACGACGATGAACACCCAGCCGATGTTGCGCTCCACCAGGTCGCTGCGGTAATAGCGGAATGCCTCGGAGTAGTTCTTGGTGTCGCGCGCCATCTTGAAGTAGTCGCAGGCTTCCTTGTATTCGTGCGCCTGGAGCTTGGCGCGGCCGATGCCGATGTACGCCAGGTCGTAGTTGCCGTTCTGCTTGAGGACTTCCATCCACATCTCGGCGGACTTGTCGTATTCGCCGCAGTCATACAGCTCGGTGGCATCGTAGATGTTCTGGCCGTATTCGGTGGGGGTCATGATGGTCAGTGCGCTGGACTGGCTGTCCAGCACGATCAGGTCATAGCCGATGTGGTCGATAGCGGCAGGCTTGTTGAAGTAGCCCAGCGCGTTGCCGACGCCGCCGAACGCCCAGAGCAGGTTGCCCTGGCTGTCATAGCCGAAGAGGCGGTTGTGGTTCTCATCCAGGGCGACGTAGATGTCGTTATCCAGCACGGTGATGTCCACAAAGCGGGACGGGCCGGTGCGGGAGATGTTCAGGTTGCTGGACGCCCACTGCACATCGCCCACGACGAAGTAGTTGCCGTTCTCGATGAGGATGTTGGTGCCGAGGCTGTTCAGGCGGCGGACGGGTTCAGCCGCGCCGCTGTTGAGCTCGTTGGGGTCGAAGGTCTTGGTCACGACGTAGAAGAAGCCGTCGGAATCAATGGCGATGTTGTTGTATTCCGTGGGGACGAAGGAGGCCTGCTGGGCGCGCTGCTCCTTGGTGGAGAGCATGCGCCAGATCAGCTCATACCAGGTGTACTTGACCTTGCTCGCACCGATGAAGCCGGTGAAGGTGCCGTCCGCCTCGTATTTGATCAGGCCCTTGTTGACGTTCTGCGCCAGGGCGAAGATGCGTCCGGACACGTCCGCGACGATCTTGGTGGGCAGGAAGGAGATACTCTGGTCGAAGGTCGCATCGGTGGGCTTGAGGAAGGTCTGGAGCAGATGCAGGTCCTTGTCCAGCTTGAGGATGCGGTTGTTGCCCGTGTCCGCGACGAAGATCGTGCCGTCCTTGGTGACGTACATATCCTGGGGCGCGGAGAAGGTCAGGGGAGCAATGTCGCCGGTGAAGCTGTCGATGATGCGCGTCAGCGTCAGGGAATCGCCATCCATCTTCAGCTGGAGGATGCGGTTGTTGCCCGTGTCGGCGATGTAGACCTCATCCCCCTGGACAAAGAGGCCCTGGGGGGTGACCATGGCCTTTTCTAGCCCCAGATCGGTGCTGGTCAGGAAGGTCTTGACGCGGTAGGCATCGGGGCTGTGGCGAAGGTCTCCCCAATAGTCGTAGGTGTAGGTGTATGTGTTGGTGAAGCCATCGGCTGCCTGGGCCAGCGGGATACCTGCGATGAGGCATACCGCAAACAGCAGGGCCGAAAGACGCAAAATGGCGTTTTTCATGGGGCGGTCGTCCTTTCTCGCAATTAGTCCTTCAGGCCGGAAGTGGCCATGGTTTCCAGGATCTGGCTCTGGGAGAGCACGAAGGTGGCGATGGGCACCAGCATGACGATGACGGTGACCGCCGCGGCCTGGCCGGTACGGGCGATGCCGCCGGCCTGGATCTGCTGCAGTGCGTAGACCAGGGTCTTCTTCGCCTCGGAGTAGATGACGGTGGAGGCCTTGGCGTTCCACAGGCTCTGCACGGAGAAGATGATCATCGTCAGCCAGGCGGGCTTGACGTTGGGCATGACGATCTGCCAGAAGATGCGCATCTCGCGTGCGCCGTCGATCTTGGCGGATTCGATCAGCGCCATGGGGATGCCCTCCATGAACTGCTTCATCAGGAACATGCCCATGGGTGCGGCCAGTGCAGGCAGCAGGATCGCCCAGTAGGTATCCACGATGTGCATCTTGCTCATCAGCAGGTAGTTGGGGATGGCCGTGACGTAGCCGTTGAACATCAGCGCGGTGACGACCAGGTTGAAGAACGCCTTGCCCAGCGGGAAGTCGTACTTCGCCAGCACATACGCCGCCAGGGAGCCGATGATGACGTTGCCAAAGGTGCCGACCGCGGTGATCAGCACGGTGTTGCTGATGTAGCGGGAGAACGGCACCCAGCTCTGCCCCATGGTGACCAGCAGGTCGGAGAAGTTATCGAAGGTGGGCTGCCGAGGGAAGAGCGTCGGCGGGAAGCGGAACAGCTCGTCCAGGGGTTTGAGGGAGGAGCAGATGGCGAACACCAGCGGGAAGGCCATCGCGCAGGCGACCAGCGCCAGCATCAGGTAGATGAAGAAGTTGCCCACGCGGGAGCGGTTGGGCTTTTTAGCTTTGGCGCGCGCCGTCTGCTGCAGGCGGCGGACCTTCTTGGGCAGCTCGATGGGCGTGCCGTCCGGGCGGACGGGGCCTTTGTAATGCTTCACAGTCGTCATAATCAGGTACCCACCTTTCGCAGTGCGCTCTGGATGAGCTTGTTGCACAGGATCATCACGATGAAAAGCAGCGTGGCGATGGCGGATGCATAGCCCATTTCAAAGCGGGTGAAGCCGTAGTCGAACAGGTGCGTGACGACGGTGCGCGCGGCGTAATCCGTGGAGGGATAGCCGGCCAGCGCCATGGGAACATCGCACACGCCGAACGCCTGCGTGATGGCCATGACGGCGCCGAAGAGCAGCATCGGCTTCATGTTGGGGAGGGTGATGTAGTACAGCTCCTGCCAGCGGTTGCGGATGCCGTCCACATAGCCGGCCTCGTACTGGGCGCGGTCAACGCCCTGCAGGCCTGCCACGAAGGACAGGAAGCCTGTGGACATGGACATCCACAGCGTCACCACGATGATGACCGGCATGATGTAATCCGGCGTGGTCAGCCAGAGGATGGGCGTGTTGATGATGCCCAGGTTCATCAGGATGGAGTTGAGGTAGCCGTATGCGTCGCCGCGGAAGATGATGGAGAAGATGGCGTAGGCATTGCCCGCGATGGACGGCGCATAGAAGATCAGCACGGCGATGGTGCGGATCCAGCGGGGGAGCTCATTGATGAGCCAGGCGAAGCAGAAGGACATGATGTAGCCCAGCGGGCCGGTGATGACGGCCAGGGTGAAGGTGTTCGTCACGGCCTTGAGGAACACATCGTCCTGCAGGATCAGGTTGATGTAGTTATGCGCACCGATGAACTTGGCCGGCTCCAGAATGTTGTTGTAGGTGAAGGAGTAGTAGATGGAGGTAAGCATCGGCAGGATATAGAAGGTGAGGAACAGCACCGCATAGGGCGCGAGGAAGGCGTAGCAGAACTTGTGCCGCTTGGCCTTATCCCAGGCGATGACGGCCTGGCGCTTGCGCAGTGCCACATATTTTTTGAAGAACGTGGTCATGGCTTATTCTCACTCCTTCCTCGTTAGTCTGCGAGCGGCAGCCCGAACTCGGTGCGCTTCTTGTTGATCTCTTCGTTGATCGTGCGGGAGTAGTCCAGCAGCGTCTCGCGGGGGTTGGTCTTGTCATTGGTGACCTTGCGCACGGCGTTGGTCAGGTGGCGCGTGGTGTAGTAGCCGCCAGCCACCTCGCGGAAGCCGACCGCCCACTGCATCTGCTCGCGGATGACAGCCAGCTGATCCTCGGACCAGGCGAGCTGCTCGATGGCGTCGATGTTCGCGGTGGCATAGCGCGCGGAAGAACCCAGGATGGCCTCGATCTCGCGGCCGAAGCGCACCTGGCTCTCGGTGGACACCCACCACTTCATGAACGTCCAGGCGTTCTGCTTCACGGTCTCATCATCCGTGGCGACCATCATGGTACATGCGCCCTGGGAGTGGCCGGAATGATCCACATAGGTGGTGCCGTCCTCACGGGTGCGCTCGGTGCCGGGGAGGATCGCGATATCCCACAGGCCGCGGATCTCCGGCGCGGAGACGGACAGGGTGTTGAAGGTGGTGTAGTCGAAGATGCCCATCACCATTTCGCCGGAGCGGAAACGGCTGACGAAGTCGAAGATCGTGGGCAGGCCGTAGTCGTTGTACAGGGAGGTGTAGGTCTTGAACGCCTGCACGCCTGCCTCGGAGTTGATGGTGGTCACGGTGGCGTCTTCATTATAGATGGTGCCGCCCAGCTGGTAGATCATGGAGTACAGGCTGGACAGGTTGGGGGCGGTGATGTCGGGGTAGGGGATGCCGACGGACATGTTCACGCCCTGGATGGTGGGCAGCAGGGCGATCAGGTCGTCCCAGGTCTCGGGGACTTCCAGGCCGTACTCCTCCAGGATGTCCGTGCGGTAGAAGAGGATGGAGCACAGCTGGGTCTCGGGCAGGGCGTAGAGGCCCATGCCGTCGCCATCGTCGAACTGGAAGGCGGTATAGGCGCTGGGATAGAAGTCCGCCAGTACCTCGTCCAGGTCATCGAACTGGGTCAGGTCTTCCGCGGCGCCGCGCAGGGCGTAGTTGACGGGGTTCCAGGAGTCGGTGGAGACCACCACATCCGGGCCGTTGCCAGCCACGACGGCGTTCAGCAGCGCGTTGGGGTCCACCAGCATGACGTTGACCGGGATGCCGGTGGCGGGGGTGAAGGTATCATCCACCATGGTCTTCAGCACGGTGGACTGGTCGCGGCCGGTGAGGATCCACACCTCCAGCACGTCGGACTCGTCCCCCTCGTACACATTGCCCAGGGCGTTGTAGTCCACCGTGTAGGAAGCGATACAGGAGCGGACCTCGTGGACGGCCTTGGCGAAGAAACCCTCGGAGGACTTCTCGGCCTTCACGCCGTCGCCGGTGATGATGATCTGGTCGATGTCCAGCTTGACCTCGCGCAGGTTCTGCATGGCGGTGCCCAGGGAGGTGATGTTATCCTTGAAATTGGTGAAGGACTCGGTGATCTTTTCCGGATCGTCCACAAACTCCTCCAGCTGCACGGCCAGGGTCTGCGCCACGGCGATGCGGTCGTTCTTCTGACCGGTGACGGCCACGAAGTCGTCCACCAGCTTGTAGAGCAGCTTGCTCTCCAGATCCATCGCTTCGATGACGTCCGGATACACATCCGCCAGGTGATAATCGCGGTACTGGTCGGGGGTCACGCCGGTGAGGACGAGGATCTTGCGATACATCTGGTTCAGCCGGTAGATGCTTTCCTCCATATCGGAGAGCAGGCTGCCCAGATCGCCCAGGGTGGCCTCCAGGCGGATGGTGTGCGCGCCGCGGGTCAGGTAGAAGCGGCAGACTTCGCCATCGGCGGAGAGCGTGTTCATCTGCCAGGCGTTTTCATACGCGAAGCCGACATTCTCCATCCCGGCGAAGGGAACTTCGCCATCCAGGTAGACGATGCGGCTGGACACGCTGCCGCGGTTGTAGGTCTGGCGGCCCTTGATGGTGATGTTGTACCAGCCATCCTCCGGCACCTCGAAGTCCCACTCGATCCACATGCCGGCAGTGCGCCAGGCATCGCCGCCGATGTAGTTCAGCACGGTGTGGTACACATCATAGGGGACGGTGGCGGGGGAGGAACGGTCATAGCGCGCATAGAGGGAAGGGGAGGAGCGGCGGGCGCTGTCCTCGCCCTCGAGGGTCAGGGAGAAATCCTTGAGCGCGTCAGGCTGGGCGGCCTGGGGCTGCGCGGCGATGTATTCCGCGTAGGTCTGCTCGGTGGACGGCGCCTTGAGGGTGACGGCGGAGAGGATCATCGGCTCGCTGCCGGCGATGAGGGTGATGGTGTTTTCGCCGGCCTCAAAGAAGAAGCGGTACGGCTCGGTGATATAGCCCATCGCGTCGCGGCAGAAGGCGGTCTGCCAGCCGAAGACTTCCTTCTGGCTGGGACGGATCTCATTGCCCTGGTTGTCTACGGTGACCTCGCTGCCATCCGCCCAGATGCGGGAGAAGGTCATCGTGTCCGCGCCGGAGAAAGGCACCTCGCCGTTGATGCGGATCTCGCGCTCCAGGTCAACGCCGCGGCTCTGCGTGGTCAGGTAGGTCAGCGCGATGTTGTAGAAGCCGCTTTCCGGCACGGTGACGGTCCAGGTGGCCGTGCTGCCGCTGGCGGTGTACAGCCCGTCGCGCTGCACTTCGAGGCCGTCGCCCGGCTCGGCGGTGGTCACATCGATGACGACATCCGCTGCGGCATCGCGTGCACCCTGATGCGCTGCCAGATACAGCTCATAGGTGTCATCGCGGCCGATGCCCTCCACACCTGCGGTCAGATCCACACCGGCATATTTGTCGGCGTAATTCTCCACACCGCTGGACAGGTAGAACCACAGCGCCAAGGCCAGAATGACCACGACGGCTGCGATCCATTTTCCATACTTATTGATGAATGAACGCTCCATGATGTCTGTCCGCCCTCCTTGAAAAAGTGCTGAACGCTGCCAACATGTCAGGGCGAGGCCCGTCCGGCGTGGCAGCATTTTGCTGAATGTGAAAAACGGTTTAACTCCTACCACATTATATAATAGGGGGCGTGCAAAAAACCTATCAAAATTTGCTGTATAAACGTCATAATTTGCTTGAAACTTCTTGGCATTTGTGGTAGGATGGACATAGAAACACTGATTTTTTTGTGTGAATCCTTACATATCAGGGCAGGAAACTGTCCGCAGGAGGACGAGATGAAGCACAAGCCGATCGTCAGTGCGGAGGAGAAGCATCTGTTTGCATCGGGATTCCGTGTCAAGCAGGGCGATCACGAGTTCGTGACCTATCCGGAGAACACGTCCATCCGCAGCTGGCATAGCCGCATCCCCGATGATTATGAGCCTCACTTCCACTCGGCGGTGGAGGTCATTCTGCCGCTCAAGGGCGAAGTGGCGGTCACCGCGGGGGAGGAAATCCACCATGTCCAGGCGGATGAGGTGATGATCATCCCCGCCGGATGCACCCATGGGCTGCACATGGGCGAGGGCAGCGAGCGCGAGCTGCTGCTGTATGAGCTCAACGGCGCATTCACCCTCAAGGAATTCAGCGCCTTCCGCCAGATGATGAGCAGCCCCATCCACCTGACGATGGAGGATCCCAGTTGCGCGCCGGTGCGGGAGATCTTCTTCGAGATCATCGCCATGCACCGCAGCGGCACCATGCTGCGGAACCTGCACAACTACGCCCATCTGCTGGAGATCTACGCGCTGCTGGGCGAGGCGTATCTGCGCACGGAGGCCACACCGGCGGAGATGAATGCGCTGCAGCGCCAGCTTTCCGGAGAGGACGCGTTCAACCGCGCGCTGGATTACCTGAGCAAGAACTACATGGATGATGTTACCCTGGACAGCCTGGCGGCGTATGCGGGCTTCTCACGGTATACGCTCTCGCGCATGTTCCGCCAATACACGGGCGAGACCTTCACGCAGTATCTGTCCCGCCGCAGGGTCGATATGGCCACGGAGCTGCTCTCCGCCACGCGCTTGCCGGTGACGCAGGTGGCGCTCCAGTGCGGCTTCAACTCCATCGCCACCTTCAACCGTGTCTTCCGCGAGGTGAAGGGCTGCACCCCCACGCAGTACCGCGTCATCTACAGCAACGATGTGCGTGCGGATGCCAACACGATGCCGCCCGGCGACATCAAGTGACAACAAAAAAGAGGCCGTCCGACTTCCACAGCGGAAATCGGACGGCCTTTTAGTATGTACTTATTTCACCAGGTAGACCACGGTGTCATGCGCGGGGAGGGTGGCGCTCAGGCCATCCGCCGCGGAGCAGACTGCCTTCGTCCACAGCTCGGTGGCGGTGGTGCCGCCTTCATACTGCGTCGCGGCGACGGACACGGTGCGGTCCTCGTCGGTGAGGTTGAAGAGCGCGACATACACGCCCTGGCCATCGCGGCGCGGCGCGACCCAGACGGATTCCTCTTCCGTCGTCCACAGGGGATGGCCGCAGAAGCTCTCCTTGCCGATGTTCAGCACATCCGCATTGGTCAGCAGGCTCAGGGTGAATTCGTCGTTCTTGGTCATCTCGGCGCCGATCATCAGCGGAGAGCGCATCATCGACCACAGGGTCATCATGGTGCGCTGTTCGGCCTGGGTGAAGTGCGTCCAGTCGTCAGGGTTGTCGCACTGGCGCAGCGCACCCAGCGGCAGCATGTCCGCATCCGGCCAGTGACCGGGCGCGGCGTGGATGCACCACTTTTCCGCACGCTCGAACATGGCCTTGAGCAGGCGCCAGTTGTCCCAGAAGTCATCGGTGATGCGCCACATGTTGGCGTACTGCTTCAGGTGCTCGGCGCGTTCCACCGGCGCAGGTCCGGGGGAGAGGGACAGCACCATATCGCGGCCACTGGCCCGGCAGGCCTCGGAGATGACCTCGATCTCCCGCTGGCAGTGGGGATACTCGCGCGCGATGTCGTCGCACTTGATGAAATCCACACCCCACTGGGCATAAAGGCGGAAGATGCTGTCGTAGTAGGCGCGGGCGGCCTCACGGTCGCAGTGCAGGCCGTACATATCGGGATTCCAGAAGCAGATGCTGTTGGGATTGGCGGCCTCGTGGCAGGAGAATTTGCTGTCCTTGATGGGCAGGTGGTTGTGGGCGGCCATACGGGGCATGCCGCGCATGATGTGGATGCCGAACTTCAGGCCGAGACTGTGGACATAATCCGCCAGGGGCTTGAAGCCGGCGCCATTTGCGGAGGAGGGGAAGCGGTTCACCGCCGGGAGCAGCCGGCCGTATTCATCCATCGTCACGGTGGAGAAGGGCTCGTACTGGTGGTTGAGCGCAGTGGGCTGATACCACTGGATATCCACCACGACGTATTCCCAGCCGTATTGCTTCAGGTGCTTGGCCATGTAGTCCGCATTCTGGCGGACGATGTCCTCCGTCACAGCGGCGCCGTAGCAGTCCCAGCTGTTCCAGCCCATGGGGGGAAGGCTTGCGATCATTTTTCATACCTCCAGATAACTTGCAAAATGGAGCGGTCTGTCTGGCGATAAGATAACACAAGCGGAAAGGGATGTCAAGAGGGGGGATCAGCCGGCCTTGTAGAATTCCTTGGGGCTCTGGGTCGCCTGGCCGGTCAGGAGCAGGCGGTTGCGCAGCCACTTCATCACCGTGAAATAGCAGGGGATGAGGAATGCGTCTGCCAGGAGCCACGCAGCCGGGCTGGCCCAGACAGCGGCGTCATAGCCGAACATCGGCACCAGCACGATCGCCACGAACGCGCGGCCGATCAGCTCCATTACGCCGGCGGTCATCGCCACCGTGGTGAAGCCCAGACCCTGGATGGTGAAGCGCACGATGTTGACGAAGAGCAGCGGGATATACAGCGCAGCGTTGACGATGAGGAACTGATGCGCCTTCTGCAGCACCTCGTCGATGATGGCGGGATCATCCGCATCCACAAAGAGGGAGACCATGTCCTTGCCGAAGAAGTAGATGACCACGAACGCGATGACGCAGTAGATGCAACCGATAATGGAGGCGGACTTCAGGCCCTGGCCGATGCGGTCGAGCTTCTTGGCGCCCACGTTCTGGCCGGAGAAGGTCGCCATGGCGCTGGCCAGCGCATCAAACACGATGCAGAAGAGCATGCTCAGCTTGCTGGCGGCGGTCACGGCGGCAACGGCGATCGTGCCCAGGTCGTTCACCGCGACGGTGACCGTGACAGAACCGATGGCGGTGATGGAATACTGCAGGCCGAAGGGCAGACCCATGCCCAGCAGGCGGCGCATGAAGGGCATGCGGATGCGCATATCGTCCTTTTCCATGCGCAGGGCAGGGAAGCGGCGCATCAGCACCCACAGGCACCACAGGCCGCTCAGCAGCTGGCTGATGACCGTCGCCCAGGCGGCACCGGCCACGCCCATGTGGAAGACGAGGATGAATAGCAGATCCAGCACGATATTCGTCAGCGCGGCGATGACGATGGCGAGCATGGGGGTGCGGCTGTCGCCAAGGGAGCGCATGATGCCGGATGCCATGTTATACAGCACGGTCGCGGGGATGGCGAAGAACACCGGCTGGATGTAGCTCACGGCCATATCCTGCAGCTCGGGCTGGGTCTTCATCAGGCGGAGGAAGAGTGGGCTGCCGAAGCCGGTCACAAGCGACATAATAATGGAAAAGAAAGCGCACAGATACACCGAGTGCATGACGAACCGGCGCAGCTCCTGGTCATCCTGGGCGCCCTTGGCCTGGGCGATCGGGATGGCAAAGCCGGAGCAAAGTCCCATGCAGAAGCCGTTGATCAGGAAATTCAGCGAACCGGTGGAACCCACCGCCGCCAGTGCGTCATAGCCCAGGAAGCGGCCGACGATCGCCGTATCCACGAAGCTGTAGAGCTGCTGGAACAGGAATCCGCCCAGCAGGGGAAGGGAGAAGCCCAGGATCAGCTTCATCGGGGAGCCCTGGGTCAGGTCGCGGTTTGCATTGCGTGCCATGGTGTGTTCCTCCGTGTCAAAAAAGCAGAGCAGAAAAAAGGATCGGCAGGCATCACTGCGTGCCACCTGCATATATAGCACATTTGACGGCCTTGCGCAAGGGGGCAAATTTGGGATTTTCCGTGCCGAAACGATGGTTTCCGACTTTTTGCGCGAGAATCGGGGGCGTTTGCGCGGCGGACAGCGCTTTTGCAGCAAAAAAAGGGACAGGCGCAATGTCCTGTCCCGTAAGAGGCATTATTCGTCGTCGTTGTTGCGGCGGCGGCGCGCGTAGGTCGCCTCGTCCGCGGATTCGGTCGCATCGGGGTAGAGCTCAGCCATGGCGTCGTTGACGGCGGTGGCTTCAGGCGCTTCCGCAGGGGCTTCTTCCATCTCAGCGGGGGCGTCCTCCGTAGGGGTCTCCTCCGCATCGGCCTCAGGCATCATGCGGCGGTGCTTGCTGGACACAGCCTGGGTGTAGTCGCGGTAGCCATCGCGCTCCAGGTGGTCGGAAGCCTTGGCGGACTGGGCCGCATTGCGCGCACGGCTGACGGCGCCGACGATGATCAGCGCCAGTGCGATGGCGCCCACGCCCAGGAAGATGAACTGGGCGGTGGTCATGGCGCTCTGCATGGTGTCCACATAGCCGGGGAGACCGTCATCGGTGGGGATGGGCTCGAGCTGGGGCTGCTGCGGGACGGCCAGCGGCACGTTGGTGGGCGCAGCGGTGGGCGTGGAGCGGATGATGTGGATCAGCGGGCTGTAGAAGGTGGTGATCTCGTCCAGCTCGTTCTTGACCTGGGCATCAAAGCGGAAATTGCCAGCCATCTCCACCTGAACATCGCGCACGAAGGTGCGGGTCTCACCAGCGGGGATGGTGTCAAAGGTGTACAGATCCACCTTGGAGGCGGACACGGTGACATCCGTGGCATCCACGCTGGAGGTGTTGGTGACGCTGACGGTGAACTTGACCACATCCGGCAGGATGTAGATGACAGTCTTGTCCGCCGTGGCGGAAACGGAGAGGGTCACAGCCTTGGCAGGATCCACCGCGGTGACGGCCAGACGCTCAGTGGCGGTCTCCACCGTCGCACCGGAGGTCGTTTCGCCCGTGACGGTGAACTGGTAGGACGTGCTCCTGGTGATAGTGATCTCCTTCTCCTGGGTGACGGTCTTGCCGGCGGCCACCGTCAGGCCGGTGAACAGCGTGCCAAGGGAGGGATCGGTCACGGTGACGTTCTGGTAGTCGGACTTGCCCGTGTTCTTCAGCGTCAGGGTGAGCTTGACAGTGTCGCCCGCCAGGCCGCCCTTCTTGTCCGCCGCCAGGGTCGCGGTGAGCTTCACGTCGCCATACTTGATGGTCTCGCTGCTCTTGGTCTCGTTGTAGGTCTTGCCGCCAGCCTTGTAGCTGATGTTCGCGCTGGAGGTCAGGTCCTTCGTGCCCATGGTGACAGTGAAGGTGTAGGTCTCCTTTTCGCCGGCCTTGACCAGGGCAATCTTGCCATTGGTCTTGGAGACGGCGGTGTTCTCCTTGATGACCACATCGGTCACATCGATGGTGCCGGTGTTGACCACCTCATAGATGACGGAGACCTGCTGGCCTTTGCGCGCCATGGACGGGGTGATGTAGCGGTTGATGGCCACCTGGGCGACCGCGCCGGCATCCTCGATGGCGACATAATAGGCAGAGGTCTTCTTGGCGACGGAGCCGTCCTCCGCCAGGAAGGAATAGCGCAGGCCGAACTTGACCTTGCCTTCCTTGATCTGCTCCTCGGTGACGGTCCAGGTGCCCGTCCAGGTCTTGGACTGGCCGGCCGTCAGCGTGGGCGCGCCGAATTCCTCAATAATATCGCCCGTGGGGTAATACAGCGCCAGTGGGCCGGGCATATCGGTATCCGTCGTATTGGTGACGCAGATGGTGACAGTCACCTCTGCCGGGCCGGAAAAACGGGTGGAAGACAGCTCCATCGTCATCGCGATGGGCTCCTCCGCCGCCAGCGCGGCGCTGCTCAGCCCCAGCACGAGCAGAAGGGCCAGTGCCATCAGGAACAGGATGTGCTTTCTCATTGCATTGTCGGGCGGAAAAGCGCTCCACCCTTCCTCCTTCCACGCCTGCATGATGCAGGCACAGGGATCGCATTGGTCTGCACGCATGTCATTCACGATACAAACCTTCTATCCTATTGTACTCGGAAACAGGCGCATCTGTCAAGGGGGGACTTGACACCTGCTTTATGTGCCTGGAAAGGCGTTGCGTCTATCGCATCGTCCGCAAGGGGAACATGTTGTGTGCAAAAGGCGCTCTTTACACAAGGGTCCCTTTGGCGTGCGCTGTGCTTTTCCTGCACCATACTTCACAAGGCCGGCGAGATGTGCTATAATATATATTGAAACGATTTATCGATCAGGCCGATCCGGTCGGCCTGTCAGCAAAGGAGGAATCGCATGGACATCAAGAAGATCCTGTCCGAATCCACGGCCATTCTGGGCGTATCCGGCCAGGAGGAATGCGTCGCTGCGTATTTTGCCGAGCAGTTCAAACCCTATGTGGATGAGGTCCGCGTGGACAGCATGTTCAGCGTGGTGGCGCACAAGAAGGGCAAAGGCCCGAAGGTCATGCTCTGCGCCCATCTGGACGAGATCGCCCTGATGGTCAACCATATCGAGGAGGACGGCAGCGTCCGCTTCGGCAGCGTGGGCGGCGTCGATCCGCGCATCCTGCCGGGTTCCCGCGTGTGGGTGCATGGCCGCAGCGGCAAGCTCTTCGGCACCATCGGCGCCCTGCCGCCTCATCTGATGAGCGCGGAGGAGAGTGGCAGCAACTACAAGATGGACAAGCTTCACATCGACCTGGGGCTTCCGGCGGAGAAGGTCCGCGAACTGGTACGCGTGGGCGATCTGGTCACTTTCAACACGCCCTTCACTGAGCTGGCGAACGACCAGGTGTCCGCCAAGTCCCTGGATGACCGCAGCTGCATCGCCATCATGCTGCGTGCGGCGGAACGCCTGCAGCGGATGGTCTGCGATGCGGATGTGTACTTCGTCTGCTCCTCGGAGGAGGAAGTGGGCGGTCGCGGCGCGATGACGTCTGCCTTCGCGGTGGAGCCGGATCTGGCGGTCGTGCTGGATGTGGACTTCGCGCCCACGCCCGGTTGCCCGTCGGATGCCACCTGCCCCCTGGATGCGCTGAGCATCAGCCATGGCCCCTATGTGCAGCCGAAGCTGAACAAGCGCCTGCTGGACTGCGCCAAGGCGCATCACATCAAGGTGCATGAGAGCGTCGCCGGGCGCTATACCGGCACCGATGCGGACGAGATCGGCGTCTCCCGGGCGGGTGTGCCTACCGTGCTGATCAGCCTGCCGGAAAAGTACATGCACACCTCGGTCGAAACGATCTCGCTGGAGACCCTGGAAGAAGGCGCGCGGCTGCTGGCGCATTTCGTCAGCGAGCTGGACGCGGGATGGGAGGAAGACCTGTGGATCTGAAGACACTGACTGAGATCAATGCCCCGTCCGGTCATGAGCAGCCGATGCGCCGCGCGCTCCTGGAGGAGCTCAAGGCGAAGGGACATCAGCCTTATATCGACAAGATGGGCAATATCATCGTGGTGAAGGAAGGCACGGGCGCGGCGCCCCGCAAGCGCGTTATGGTGTCCGCCCATATGGATGAGGTCGGCCTGATCGTCACCGGCCACACCGAGGAGGGCTTCCTCAAGGTGACGCAGGCCGGCGGCATCGATCCCCGCGTGCTCATCTCCAAGCGCGTCCTGGTGGGTGATGACAACATCCCCGGCGTGATCGGCGCGGTGGCCATCCACCTGCAGAGCGCCTCGGATCGTGCCCGCGTGATGGGCTATCGCGAGATCTGTGTGGATATCGGTGCCTCCAGCAAGGCGGAAGCCCAGCGCAAGGCACCCCTGTGCACCTACATCAGCTTTGACACGCCCTATGTGGAATACGGCGAGGGCTTCGCGTGCGGCAAGGCCTTCGATGACCGCGTGGGCTGCTATAACCTGCTGCGCCTGCTGGAGGAGGAGCTGCCTTGCGACCTGATCGCGGCCTTCGTCTCCCAGGAGGAAGTGGGCTGTCGCGGCGCCAGCGGTGCGGCCTTCGCGCAGGAGCCGGACATCGGCATCGTGCTGGAAGGCACCACCTGCAACGACCTGGGCGACATCCCTGAGGTGGCTCAGGTCTGCAAGGCCGGTCAGGGCGTGGCCGTTTCCTTTATGGACGGCGCGTCCATCGCCCATCGCGGCTTGTTCAAGCAGGCGATGGAGATCGGTGCCAGGGAAGGCATCGCCTGCCAGGTGAAGTCCTCCGTATCCGGCGGAAACGATGGCGGTGCGATCCAGCGCGCACGCGGCGGCATTCCCGTGGTGGTGCTCAGCGTGCCTTGCCGCTATATCCACAGCCCGTCCACCGTGGTCTGCCTCAAGGATGTGGAAGCGCAGTTTGAACTCAGCCGCGCGCTGCTGAAGACGATGTAACTGGCCGTGGTTTGAATCCGTCCTGCGGATGCAGCCTGAGGGTGCAAGCGGGTGCTTTCCGATCGCCCTCGAACCCCTTCGGGCGTGCGCTTTGATGAAGTTGAAGCAAAAAAGCAGGACAAGACGATGTAATATAAGGAGAAAAACGTGATGTTTGATCTGCTGAAGAAGGTGCTGTCCCCCATTGGCCCGTCCGGCCTGGAAACGCCCGTGGCGGACGTGATCCGCGCGGAGATCGAAGAGTATGTTGACACCATCGAGGTGGACGCGCTGGGCAACCTGATCGCCACCAAGCTGGGCAAGGCGGAAGATCCGCGCAAGGTGATGCTTTCCGCCCATATGGATCACATCGGCTATGTCGTGACCGGCGTGGAGAAGGAGGGCTTCCTCCGCGTGACGAACGTGGGCGGCATCGGCATGAGCAACAGCTACACCCGGCATGTGGTGTTCGCCAATGGCGTGCATGGCGTGGTGGTGGCGGAACCTGTGTCCGGCCAGCCTGCGCTGAAGGATCTGTTTGTGGACATCGGCGCGAAGGATCGCGAGGACGCGCTGAAGATGGTCGCCCTGGGCGATGTGTGCGTGTATGCCAATGATTGCTTCCGCCTGGGCGAAAACCGCGTGGCTGCCCCGGCAATGGATGACCGCTGCGCCTGCGCGCTGCTGGTGAAGCTGCTGCAGACTGTTGGCGAGACGCAGGATACGCTGATCGCTGTGTTCTCCGTGCAGGAGGAGGTTGGCTGCCGCGGCGCGAGGGTGGCGTCCTTCGCGAAGGCGCCCGATGTGGGCATCGCGCTGGATGTGACCGGCTGGGGCGATACCCCCGGCACGAAGCTGCCCGAGATCAAGCTGGGCGAGGGCGTCGCGGTGAAGGTGATGGACCGCGCCAGCATCTCCAATCCTGCGCTGCGTGAAGCGCTGATCGCTGCGGGCGAGAAGGCTGGCGTGAAGACACAGCGCGAGGTCCTGCCCTATGGCGGCACTGATGCTTCCGCCATGCAGACCAGCCGCGGCGGCATCCCGGTTTGCACGCTCTCCATCCCCTGCCGCTATGTCCACAGCGCATGCGAAGTGATCGACATGCGCGATCTGGAGGCCGGGCTGAAGCTGCTGCAGACCTATTTCGCCTGATCGGCTTGTGATCCATGCACCCACCGCAGCGGGGAGGAGCCAGTCCGCTTCTTCCCGCTGCTTGCTGGATCGGCGAAACGCCGCGTATGCGCTTCGCTGCTCCAGCAATACCGATGATGACAGAATCCGAATCGACCATGGGAGGTCCACTGAATGATCGCGACCCTCTACCTCGCCGTGTACGTCCTCTGCGGCATCTTCATCAGCCGCTGCCTGCTGCCGCGGCAGTCCGTGCTGACCCGCGTGTGGCTGGGGGCGTCCCTGGGGCTGCTGATGCTGATGTGGCTGCCGGCGCTGATGGCCTTCGCGGTGGATTTCACCGTCACGGCGCATGTGCTGGCGCTTTTGCCGCTCGCCGCGCTGACCGCCGGTGCGTATGCGCATTGGGACAAGCGTCCCGTCCGCCGCTGGGACAGGGAGGAATCCCGCCTGGGGCGGCAGATGCTCCTCGTCGTGCTGCCGCTGACCCTCTTCTCCGGGTACTTGCAGTATACGCATAATGTCCGCGTGATGGCGGATGGCTCGTGGTGGGTGGGACAGTCCACCTACGGCGACCTGGCGATGCACATGAGCTTCGTCACATCGCTGAAGAACGCCAGCTTTCCGCCGGATTATTCGCTGTTCCCCGGCATGCAGCTGAGCTATCCCTTCCTGGTGGACAGCCTGAGCACCACCCTCTACCTTCTCGGCTGGGATCTGCAGGCGGCGCTCGCCATCCCCGGGACGCTGATGATGGCGCTGTGCTATATGGGCGTGATGTGCCTGGCGCAGGAGATGACCGATGGCAAAAAGACCATCATCCTGGCGGCACTGCTGTTCTTCCTCAATGGCGGACTGGGCTTCCTCTATGATTTCGACCTGGCGGGCGGCGTCGAAAGTGACGGCACGCTGACGCTCTGGACGCGCATTGAAAGCATCCTGAACGGCTATTACACCACGCCCACCAATCAGCCCACGCCCAACAACCTGCGCTGGTCGAATGTCATTGCCGACCTGATGCTGCCCCAGCGGACGCTCCTGGGCGGATGGTGCATGGTGCTGCCGTGCTTCTACCTGCTCTGGGTGGGATTCTCCAGGCCGGTGGAGGCTGCGGCGAAGGCGGATCGGGCGGCGCGGCTGCGGATCGTCACCCTGCTGGGCCTCTGGGGCGGTGCGCTGCCGCTGATCCACACCCACTCCTTCGTGGCGCTGGCGCTGTGTTCCCTGGGCATGATGATCTACGACATGATCCACCGTAAGGACCGGACAACGCAGCTGCTCTGGTACTGCATCTACGGCGGCATCGCCTTCATTTGCAGCCTGCCCCAGCTGTTCGGGTTCACCTTCAATCAGGTATTCCAGGAGGGCATGCAGGATGCGGCGAATTCCTTCATCGAGCCGTGGTTCAACTGGGTCAATTCCACCGACGGCACACTGTCCGGGCTGATCGACGGGTATGGCTGGTTCTACGTCAAGAACATCGGCCTGCCCTTCCTCATCCTGATCTTTGCTCTGTTCGAGCGGAATCCCAAATGGCGGCGCATCTTTGCCGGCGCGCTGCCCATCATCATCGCGGCGGAATGCATCCGCTTCCAGCCCAATATCTACGACAACAATAAGCTGCTGTATCTGGCGTGGCTGCTGTGCTGCATGATCGTGGCGGACTGGTGCGCGATGCTCTGGCGGAAGCTGAAAAAACTCCGCGCGCGGCCGGTCATCGCGGCGCTGGCGGCGGTGACGTTCTTCCTCTCTGCCGGGCTGACGCTGTGGCGCGAGGCCGTCAGCGAATATCAGGCGTTTTCCGCCGGTGCGGTGGAGGTGGGGGAGTATGCCCGCGACAACACCGAGGAGCATGCGACCTTCCTCACCGGTACGCAGCACCTGAACCCTGTTGCGTCCATCGCCGGGCGGAATATCGTCTGCGGGCCGGATCTGTGGCTGTATTATCATGGTCTGGATACTACCGAGCGCAAGAGCGAGATCCGCGCCTTCTATGCCGATCCGGTGCATAACACCGGTACGCTGGAAAAATACGGGGTGGATTACATCATGGTGTCCAGCTATGAGCGCAGTGATTATCTCATCGACTATGAAGGCCTGGAGGAGATCGCCGAAAAGGTGTTTTCCAACAGGGAAGGCACGATCTACCGGGTCAGGGAGGCAGACTGATGGAAAGGATGCTGCGATTTTCGCTGGAGCATGAACGGGTGATCCGCCTGATGCTGCTGGATGAGAGCGGTACGCTCAGTCAGGTCAACGCGCGCATCCTCCGCTATGACGCGGACACGGTGGACTTTGTGACCAGCCGTTCGCCGCGCACGGTGACGGTGCCAAGAGGGGATATCCTGGCCATCGACTTCCGCAAGGGCGACGACGGGCAGGTCCTGTGATCAGGATGATGAAGGAGGTTCTTCCTATGCAGCAGATGGTGATGCTGTTTGTGATCGTGATGAATCTGGCGGCCTTTGCGCTCATGGGCATCGACAAGGCGAAGGCCAAGGCGGGCGCGTGGCGCATTCCGGAGAAGACGCTGTTCCTGGTGACGGCACTCTTTGGCGGTCTGGGCGGCACGGCGGGGATGTTCTACTTCCGCCATAAGACGAAGCACTGGTATTTCCGCCTGGGCTTCCCGGCGCTGATGGTCATCCAGGCGGCGCTGCTGACGTGGATGCAAGTGCTGTAATGCAAAGGAAGGAACAAATATGACGGATCTTTTTTCCATGGAGGAGAGCGCACCGCTGGCTGACCGCATGCGCCCGCGCAATCTGTCCGAATTCATCGGTCAGGAGCATCTGGTGGGGCCGGGACGGCTGCTTCGCCGCGCCATTGAGGCGGACAGGCTGACGTCCTCCATCTTCTTCGGCCCGCCCGGCTGCGGCAAGACCACCCTGGCCTCCATTATCGCCGGTGCGACCAAGGCTGCCTTTGTCCAGCTCAATGCCGTGACCTCCGGCGTGGCGGATGTGCGCGATGTCATCAAGTCCGCCCAGGAGCGCCGCAGCCTGTATGGTCAGCCGACCTATCTGCTGCTGGACGAATGCCATCGCTGGTCCAAGGCGCAGTCGGACTCCATCCTCCCGGCCATCGAGCGCGGCACCATCCGCTTCATCGGCTCCACCACGGAGAATCCGATGATCGCCATGACGCCCGCGATCGTCAGCCGGTGCCGCGTGTTCCAGTTCCAGGCGCTGACGGAGGAGCATGTCATCACCGCGATGCGCCGCGCACTGGCAGACAAGGAGCGCGGTTACGGCGCGCTGAACGTCCGCATCGAGGAGGATGCCCTGCGCCACATTGCCCGCGTGGCCGGCGGAGATACCCGTGCGGCCCTGGGCGCCATCGAACTGGCCGTCCTGACCACACCGGCGGACGAAAACGGCGTGATCTATGTGGATATGTCCGTGGCGGAGGAATCCATCCAGAAGCCCATGCTCCGCTGTGACGAGAGCCTGTATTACGACATGCTCAGTGCGTTCTGCAAGAGCCTTCGCGGGTCGGACAGCGATGCGGCGCTGGCGTGGTTTTCGCGCCTGATCTATGCCGGGGTGGATCCGCGCCTGATCTGCCGCCGCATCATCGCCCATGCCAGCGAGGATGTGGGTCAGGCGAACCCCATGGTCATGCTCCAGGCGCAGGCTGCCGCGGCGGATCTGGAATTCGTCGGCATGCCGGAGGCGCGTCTGCCCATCGCGCAGGCCATCATCGCCCTGTGCGAAAGCCCCAAGTCGAACTCCGTCAGCGCGGCGGTGGATGCCGCCATGGCGGATGCCGAAAAGGGCGGATACGGCCCGGTGCCCGTGCATCTGCGGGATACGCATTATCAGGGGCATGCCCGCATCGGCTCCGGCGACGGATACAAGTATCCCCATAATTACCCCGGACATTGGGTGCAGCAGGAATACATGCCCCCCGAGGTCAAGGGCAAGAAGTATTATCACCCCACGGAGATGGGGCATGAGGCCACCATCCTCAAGAACCACCAGATCAGGGAGGGACGCAAGTGAAGCTGCTGCAAAAGCAGGGGAACCGCGCCAGCGTCCGCAAGGCCGCCAATTATGCCGTGGTCATCAATGGCATGCAGATCGCGATGATCCTGGTGATGCTGGTGGCCATCATCGTGGTGCCGGAGATCGAAACGAGCTATCGCCTGCTGTTGGTGCTGACCATCGTGGCGTCGCTTGTGATCATCTGGGGAGGAATTGTGGATATCCGCGAGGCGCTTTCCACCCGGAAGCTGCTGACCCAGCTGGATGACATGGATGACACCATCGACGCGATGGGGGAATTCAACAACACCCTGCGCGCCCAGCGGCATGATTTCCTGAACCACTTGCAGGTGGTGTTCAGCCTGATCGAGATGGCGGAATACGACGAGGCGAATGCGTACATCGAGCAGGTGTACGGCAAGATCACAGCCGTCAGCCGGGTGATGAAGACGGCCAATCCGGCGGTGAATGCGCTATTGCAGGTGAAGATCGCCGAGGCGGAGAAGGACGGCGTGAAGGTGGAGGTGGCCATCACTTCCAAATGGGAAACGCTCGAAAACACCATGCCCGATTGGGAGATGTGCAAGGTGCTCTCGAACCTGATGGACAATGCGCTGGACGCGATGGAGCATCTGCCAGCCTCCCAGCGGCGGCTGAGCGTCAGCCTGGCGGAAAATGTGAAGCAGTACACCTTCCGGGTGGAAAACACGGGCGAAAAGATCCCGGAGGACATCCGCGAGAGCATCTTCATCCCCGGCTTCACCACCAAGGGCGATGGTCACGGCATGGGGCTGCACATCGTCCGGCGGACGCTGAAGGAGCGCGGAGGCGACATCACCGTCAACAGCGACGACGGCCAGACCGTGTTCAGCGGGTTTGTGCCGAAGCAGGAACCTTCGCCGCGCTCGCCTGCCCCCTGACGTCTCGAACAACTTGAATGCGGCCTGTTCCCCTGTGGAGCAGGCCTTTTTTGTTGCGATCATTCAATATTTGACGCGGATTTTACAAAAGGCGGATTTTGAACTTTACACCCGTGCCGTATACTGTCACTGTACGCAAACGCAAACCGGATGAACAAGAAGGAGTGCATGTGACATGAAGAAGATCGCTATTCTGGGGATCATTGCTGTGCTGGCGCTGGGTCTGATGACCGGCTGCACCAGCACGAAGGGCGGCACGGTGGCCACGGACGGTTCGACCTCGATGAGCAAGGTCATCGGCGCGCTGGGCGAGGCGTTCGAGCAGAATGAAGGCATCAAGGTGACCTACAACGCGACCGGATCGGGCAGCGGCATTCAGGCCGTGCTGGAAGGCCGCTGCGACATCGGCCTGTCCTCCCGCAGCCTCAAGGATTCGGAAAAGGCGTCCGGCCTGAAGGAGACCATCCTGGCCTATGACGGCATTGCGGTCATCGTGCATCCGAATAACGCTGTGGCGGATCTGACGCTTGCGCAGATCGCTGACATCTACACCGGCAAGATCACCAACTGGAGCGAGGTCGGCGGCGCGGATGCCGCGATCGTGCTCATTGGCCGTGAGGCGAACTCCGGCACGCGTGATGGCTTCGAGAGCATCACCGGCACGGCTGAAAAGTGCCAGTACCGTCAGGAGCTGTCCTCCAACGGCGATGTGATCACCACTGTGGCCAACAACCCCAATGCCATCGGCTATGCGTCCCTGGCGACGATCAAGGATACCGTCAGGATGCTGAAGGTGGACGGCGTCGCACCCAGCGAAGCAACGGTCAAGGACGGCACCTACGCCGTGCAGCGTCCCTTCGTGCTGGTGACGAAGGCCAACGCGACCCTGTCCGACGCGGCAAAGAAGTTCTTTGCCTATGCCACCTCCGGCAAGGCCAATGACATCATCACCCTGGCTGGTGTGGTCCCTGCGAACTAAATAAGAAGGGCGTTTGCGGCGGTCATGGGATCGCCGCGATCGTCCGTTGAGGTAACAGGCAGATGAAAAGCAAAATCAACCGGCTGGAAAGCGTGATCCACGGCGTTTTCCTCATGACGGGTCTGGTGACGGTGGGCTGCGTGCTGCTCATTTCGGTCTACCTGATCCTGTCGGGACTTCCGGCGATCCGGCAGATCGGTCTGGCGGATTTCCTCCTGGGCGATGAATGGGCCTCCACCGCGGCGGAACCGAAATACGGCATCCTGCCCTTCCTGCTGACCAGCGTCTATGGCACCGCTGGCGCGATCCTGCTGGGTGTTCCGGTGGGATTTTTCGCCGCGGTGTATTTGGCGAAGATGGCGCCCGCGCGCGTCAAGAGCGTCATGCAGCAGGCCGTCAGCCTGTTGGCGGGCATCCCGTCGGTGGTGTACGGCCTGGTCGGCATGACCGTCCTGGTCCCGGCGATCCGGCAGGCGTTCGACCTCCCCGACGGCGCGAGCCTGCTGGCGGCCATCATCGTCCTGGCGGTGATGATCCTGCCCTCCATCATCAAGGTATCGGTGACGGCGCTGGAGGCCGTGCCGAAGGAGTATGAGGACGCGTCGCTGGCGCTGGGCGCAACGCCTGTGGAGACCTGGTTCCGGGTGTCTACGCCGGCGGCCAAGAGCGGCATCGCCACGGCGATCGTCCTGGGTGTGGGGCGTGCCATCGGCGAAGCCATGGCGGTGATGATGGTCTGCGGCAGCGCGCCGAACATGCCGGATTCCCTGTTCCAGAGCGTCCACTTCCTCACCACCATCGTCGGCAGCGAGATGGCCTATTCCTCCGGCCTGCAGCGTCAGGCGCTGTTCTCTATCGCGCTGGTGCTGTTCCTGTTCATCATGCTGATCAATGCGATCCTTGGTCTGTTCCTCAAGGGGCGAAAGGAGGGTGCCTGATGCTCAAAGAACGCATCCCATTCAGGCGGCGCGGATATCTGCTGCTCATGCGTGGGCTGATGCTGCTCTCCGCCGGATTGATGACGGCACTGGTGCTGCTGATGATCGGCTATGTGGCGGTGAAGGGCCTGCCCCATATCTCCTGGGAATTCCTCACCACCGGCGTCAGCTATCTGAGCGGGCGCATCGGCATCCTGCCGAATATCCTCAATACCCTCTACGTCATCCTGATGACGCTCATTGTGGTGCTGCCCCTGGGCGTGGGCGCGGCGATCTACCTGACGGAATACGCCTCGAACAAGCGGCTGGTCACCATTATCGAATATGCGGCAGAAACGCTCTCGGGCATCCCGTCCATCATCTATGGCCTGGTGGGCATGCTGCTCTTCTCCAACAGGATGGGCTCGTGCCTGATGGCCGGCAGCCTGACGCTGGTGATCATGAACCTGCCCACCATCATGCGCACGACCCAGGAGAGCCTGAAGACGGTGCCGCAGAGCTACCGCGAGGGCGCATTCGGCCTGGGCGCGGGCAAGTGGCGCGTCATCCGCACGGTGGTGCTGCCTGGCTGCGTGGACGGCGTGGTCACCGGCTGCATCCTGGCGGTGGGCCGCATCATGGGTGAATCCGCCGCACTGCTGTTCACTGCGGGCTTCGCCAACACCATCAACGGCCTGCTGACGGGCCTGTTCAGCGCCGGTTCGACACTGACGGTCGCGCTGTATTCCTACGCCAAGACGGATGGCGAACTGGATGTGGCGTATGCCATCGCGGCCATCCTGCTGATCCTGACGGTGCTCATCAACCTGAGCGCGACCCTTGTGGGCAAGTATTTCAAGAGGAGGAACCAGCTTTGAGCATGATGACGGCCAACGACCTCTGCCTGTGGTATGGCAGCACGCAGGCGTTGAAGAATATCAGCATGGACATCCCCGAGAAGAGCATCACGGCGCTCATCGGGCCGTCCGGCTGCGGCAAATCCACTTTCCTCAAGACCCTTAACCGCATGAACGACCTGGTGCCGGACGTGCGCATCACGGGCGAGGTGTGCTATCAGGGCGAGAACATCTACGCCCCCGGCGTGAACGTCAATGAGCTGCGCCGCCAGGTGGGCATGGTCTTCCAGAAGCCCAATCCCTTCCCGATGAGCATCTATGACAACATCGCCTACGGGCCGCGGACGCATGGCATCCGCTCCCGCGCGAAGCTGGATGAGATCGTGGAAACGTCCCTGCGGTCGGCGGCGATCTGGGATGAAACGAAGGATCGTCTGCGCAAGAGCGCCCTGGGGCTCTCCGGCGGACAGCAGCAGCGCCTGTGCATCGCCCGTGCGCTGGCGGTGGAGCCGCAGGTCCTCCTCATGGACGAACCGACCTCCGCGCTCGATCCTATTTCCACATCGAAAATAGAAGAGCTTGCGATTTCTCTCAAGGAAAGGTATACTATTGTTATCGTCACCCATAACATGCAGCAGGCGGTGCGCATCTCCGACCGGACAGCCTTCTTCCTGCTGGGTGAGCTGATCGAGAACGGCGACACCGAAACGCTCTTCTCCCAGCCGGCGGACAAGCGTACCGAGGATTACATCACGGGGAGGTTCGGATGATGAGGAGTCGCCTGGATGAACAGCTGCATCGGTTGAATCATGAAATGATCGAGATGGGCGCACTGTGCGAGGAAGTGCTGGTGATGGCCTGCGAGGCCCTGAGCAGCGGGGATACGGCGCTGGCGGCGCGGATCGCCCCGAGAGACAGGGAGATCGACCAGAAGGAAAAGGACATCGAGAGCCTTTGCATGCGCCTGCTCCTGCAGCAGCAGCCCGTGGCGCGCGATCTGCGCCAGATCTCCGCCGCGCTGAAGATGACCACCGATATGGAACGTATCGGCGATCAGGCGGAGGACATCGCGGAGATCATCACCTTCCTGCAGGGGCGGAGCGCGCAGGAGCACACGCGCCTGAAGGAGATGGCCGCAGCGACCATCAGGATGGTGACCAACAGCGTCGATGCCTACGTCAAGGGGGACACAGCGTTGGCGCAGGCCGTCATCGATGCTGATGATGCGGTGGATGAGGCGTTCCTGTGCGTCAAGCGCCAGCTGATCGACATGATCGCCGCGGATCCCTCCGACGGTGAATACGCGCTGGATCTGCTGATGATCGCCAAGTATTTCGAGCGCATCGGCGACCATGCCACCAACCTGGCCGAATGGGTCATTTACGCCGTGACGGGCGTGCTCAAAAGCGAGGAGGAAAACGGATGATCTGGTGTGTCGAGGATGACGCAGCCATCCGGGATATCGAGATCTATGCGCTTCAGTCCACCGGGCTGGAGGCACGCGGATTGTCAGACGGTGCCGCCTGCTGGACGGCGCTGCAGTCCGACATGCCCGAACTGCTCGTGCTGGATGTCATGCTCCCCGGGATGGACGGCGTCGAATTGCTGCGGCGGATCCGCGGCGATGCCCGCCTGTCCGCCCTGCCGGTCATCATGGCCACGGCCAAGGGCGCGGAATTCGATAAGGTGCAGAGCCTGGATCTGGGCGCGGATGACTATGTGGTCAAGCCCTTCGGCGTGATGGAGCTGGTCTCCCGCATCAAGGCGGTGCTGCGCCGCTGCCAGGGCGCCCCTGTGCAAAAATTGCTGAAGATGGGCGGCCTGCTGGTGAATCTGGATGAGCATACCGTCACCGTGGATGGCGAGCGCGTGCAGCTGACGTACAAGGAGTATGAGCTGCTGCGGCTCTTCCTGTCCCATCCGGGCACGGCCTTCACCCGGGAGCAGCTCTTCACCCAGGTGTGGGGCGATGCCTTTGTCGGTGAATCCCGCACGCTGGATATGCACATCCGCACCCTGCGGCAGAAGCTGGGCGCATACGGCGCAGCCATTGAAACGGTGCGCAATGTAGGCTATCGGTTGGAGGCGAGATCATGACGGCAAAGATCGCCCGGTCCATCATGGCGGCGGCCTGCTGTGTGCTGCTGGCATGCATGATGATCATCCTTGGCTGCCTGTATGACTATTTTACCGCCGTGCAGACCGACCAGATGTGGGCGGAACTGCAGCTGGCCGCCGCCGGTGTGGAAACATCCGGCATGGAGTATCTGGATTCGCTTTCGTCCTCCGGCAGCCGCCTGACCTGGATCGGCAGTGACGGCACCGTGCGCTATGACGCGCAGGCCGATCAGCAGACGATGGAGAACCACGCCGACCGTCAGGAGGTGCAGGCTGCGTTCCAGACCGGCCGCGGCACCAGCTCACGCTATTCCAGCACGCTGCTGGAGAAGACCGTCTACTGTGCGCTGCGGCTGGAGGATGGCTCTGTCCTGCGCATTTCGGTCAGCCGCGCGACCATGGCGGTGCTCGTGCTGGGCATGATCCAGCCCATCTGCCTGGTCATCGTCGTGGCGCTGATCCTGGCCTTCATCCTGGCCAGCAGGCTCGCGCGGCGCATCGTGGCGCCCCTGAACGACCTGGATCTGGATCACCCCATGGATGCCCAGACCTATGACGAGATCGCTCCGCTGCTGCGGCGCATCAGCCAGCAGCGCAAGCAGATCGACTGGCAGATCCACCAGCTCCAGCGCAAGCAGGAGGAATTCGCGCAGATCACCGCCAGCATGAACGAGGGACTGGTGCTGCTGGATGAGCAGGGCGTGATCCTGAGCATCAATCCGGCGGCGTGCCGTGTCTTCCATGCGGATGAGACCGCTGTCGGCGCGGAACTGCTGACGGTGGAACGCAGCCGCGAGGTGTCCGAGGCGATCGACCGTGCGCTGCAGAACGGACGCAGCGAGATCGACATGCACCGGGACGGGCGGCACTATCAGCTCGATGTCAGCCGCATCGCCACCACGGAAGGTGCCGGCGGCGTTGTGCTGCTGATCTTCGACGTGACGGAAAAGGCCGATGCGGAACGGGCGCGGCGGGAATTCACCGCCAATGTGTCCCATGAGCTGAAGACGCCGCTGACGGCCATCCTCGGCAGCAGCGAGCTGCTCCAGGCCGGGCTGGTCAAGGCGGAGGACATGCCGCGCTTTGTGGGGCATATCCATGATGAGGCCGCACGGCTGCTGACGCTCATCGAGGACATCATCCGCCTGTCCCAGCTGGACGAGGGCGTTCCGCTGCCCATGGAAACGGTCGAACTGTCCGCCGTTGCCCGGGAAGCCGTCGCCCAATTGCAGGAGAAGGCCGAACAGTGCCAGGTGCAGGTCAGCGTCCATGCGGCGGAATGCCGGGTGGAGGGCGTGCCACGCCTGATGCACGAGATCGCCTTCAACCTGGTGGAGAACTCCATCAAGTACAACGTGCCGGGCGGCAAAGTCGATGTGTCGGTCAGCGCGGACGGCGTTCTGACCGTGGCGGACACGGGCATCGGCATTCCGCAGGATCAGCAGAGCCGCGTGTTCGAAAGGTTCTACCGGGTGGACAAGAGCCATTCCCGGCAGACCGGTGGGACCGGTCTGGGGCTGTCCATTGTCAAGCATGCTGCGGCGTATCTGGGCGCGCGCATCGACCTGACGAGCGAGCCGGATCACGGCACCACGGTCACCGTGGCCTTCGCGGCGGAGGAACAATAAAAAAAGAGCCTGCACAGCGGCAAGGCTGCACAGGCATGCTCCGGGATCATCGCGTTCCGGGGCTTTTTTAGTACTGCATCGCGCGGTCGGAATCCTGCGCACCGGCGGTGGTGGGATCGATCACCACGCCCAGGGCGGTCAACAGCGTCAGCAAGGTCTGGACGAGGGTCAGCAGCCAGTCCTGGGACAGCGGCGGCACCACATCCAGCATGGCCAGCAGGTCATACGCGAAGCTGACGCACAGCGCCGCGGCGGATGTCAGCCAGGTCTTGTTGCGCAGGCGGACTTTCCAGTTGATCTTCATGGCATTTCTCCTTTCATATATGAGGGGGGACGGCTCATGCGGCAGGCTCGCAGCACTGCAGCGCATCCCAGGTGTCGGGGCCGACGAGGCCATCGCGGGTCAAGCCGTGCGACGCCTGGAAGGAACGGACGCATTCCAGCGTGATGCGCCCGAAACGCCCGTCGATCTCCAGCTGGTAGCCAGCATTGCGCAGCGCGCGCTGGAGCAGCTTGACGTCATGGTCGTGATCGCCGGGGCGCAGCAGTGCATCGGGCAGGCACAGGGGCATATCATCGGCAGGAAAAAAGGGAAACAGGTCAAATGGTGCCATAAGGGACTCCTTGTCAGGTCGTTTTTTCGATGACGGTCATGGTGATCACGGAGGACACGCCGCAGTTTTCGCCATACACGCCATTGGTGGGGTGGAGGATCAGCCGGTGCTCGCCGGCGGCGATCTGCCCCAGCGCATCGCGTTCCAGATAGGGCATGGCGCTGAAGCTGCCGCTGCGCCAGACCTCCTCCGGGGGATGGGTGGCATCCACGCGCAGCTGGCTGATGCTCACACCGGCATCCGGCTTCAACGTGATGCGCACATCCAGTACGCCAGCCCAGTCCTTGATGGTGAAATAATGCACCACCGGCGACGGGAAGGAGCCGTGCGCACGGTTTTTGTCCTCCACCGTGGTGACGGTGCCGCCCAGCAGCTTCCCGGCGGTGACCTGCTGCACCAGCGCGGCGATCTCCTGTGCGCCCTCCAGCTGTGGGAGGCGGTCACTCAGCGTCAGCGTGCGTACAGCCGGACGGGCATACACATCCGGGATCAGAATGCCGGTGATGCGCAGGCACAGGCTTTTCTCCGGCAGGGCGATGCGGCACAGATCGCCCGTGCGGAAGGCGTCCTGGCGTTTCCCCGTGGCGGCGGAGAGATCTGCTGCACTGGCTGTGACGGTCACATGGGGCGTGCTGTGCGCATCCAGATAGCGCTGCGCCACCGCCTTGAGCGTCGGCACGTCATAGATGCGGTCGTTGCGGATCGTGCGGCTGATGATGCCCCATTCCGCCTGGGCGGGGGAATCCAGATGGGCCTGCCCTTCCAGCGGCGCAAGGGTGAGGCGGTCCGCACCGATCTTCGCGCCGAAGGGGTATACGCGCGTACACAGGCTGCTGGCGTCCTGCGTGATGCGCAGGCTGGCGAGGTTGCGATGGAGGCGGCCTTCGCAGGCGGCGTGATCCGGCAGCGCACGCAGGTGAAGCGTCCAGCGGCCGTCCTGCTGATCGGGGATGAGGGCGTATTCACCGGGCAGGAAGCTGAGCAGCTGCTCCAGCGCGGACAGCAGATCCGTATATCCGGCGGCAAAGACGAGGGTGAAGTCCTCCGGCACATCCACATCGCCAGCGGCCCATTGCGGCGTGCTTTGCAGCCCCAGCAGCTGCGTGAAGGCTTCGCGCACGGTGCCGGTCATGGCGAACGGAGGAATCGTGCTGTCCCTGAGCGCGGCGAGAGTGTGCTCCAGGCGGATGGTGCGCGTGCGGTCGGCCTCTTCCGCCACATCCGTCACGCGGAAGATCCCTGCGCTGCCCTGATCGGTGAACAGTTCCAGCAGGTCGCGTGGGGCGATGTCAGCGGTGTCGGGTGGAACGCGGAGGATCGCGCTGGACAGCCTGAAGAGTGTCAGACGGAGTTCCAGCGAGCGCGGCACGATGCGGGCTTTCTCCTGCAGGGTGCGGTCGAGCAGGCGCGGCAGACGCGGCCTCATGCAGATCGCCCCCTGACGGAAAAGGTCGCGCGAACCGGCTGATTCGCCTGGACGGAGAGCGTGCAGGGCTGACCGCAGGGCGCCAGGAGCAGGTCATCGCTGTCCGCCGTGCGGGCGGAAAGGACGCTTTGCATGCCGATGCGCGCGGTGAGGGCGAAGTGGTCAGCGTCGAGGAGGAAGGACTGCGATGCAGGCAGCGAAATGTCGCGGAAGGTCATCTGCGTGCTGCCGGCGCGCAGGGTCAGGCTGGTGACGGGCGTGCCGGACAGATTGTCGACCGTCACGGAGACGGGCGCATGCCCGGTCTGGCCGGGCATGACGGCGGTGACGGCCTCGCTGGTGACGAATGCGGTCGGCGCGGCGTCCTCCCACCAGGGACTCAGATGGGTGGTGAAGGTCAGGGACAGCGGCTGCGTCCAATCCGCATGCTCAAGGGCGGGCAGGGCGGAACAGAGCACGCGCAGCTGCTGCCCGGGGCGGCTCGTCAGCGTCAGCAGACCACCGCGGATCGCCCAGGCGGCGATCAGGCTCACCACACCTTGGCGGCGCGTGATGTTCGCCTCCAGAATGGCGAAGGATACGCGGATACTCAGGCTTTGGCGCACCATGCGCGTCAGGCAGGTGCCGTCCGCAAGGGGGATGCTTTCCGCCTGCATGCGGGGTGCTTCCTCGCGGATGTCCAATACGCGGATGCGGTCGTCCAGGCTGGACAGCGCCGCGCCGTGGAGCGTGACGTCAGGGGCGAAAGTCATGGGGATCCTCCTTTCGTGCGGGGTAGAGGCGAAGCGTCCATGAGGTCTGCAGTCCATGGGCGGATCGGACGCGCACGCAGCGCAGCGTGCCGGTCATGCGAAGGGTCGCATCCGCCTGCGGGGCATGCAGCACGAAGCCGTCCGGCGGCATGAGACGGGCAAGATCTTCCGCCAGATGAAGGCGCTGCGCGTGAGAGCACGCCCAGAGGGTCAGCACCAAAGTGCCGGCCGCGCCGGGCAGGGCGGATGGCTGCACATCCAGCGCGGCATAGGGCATGGGCGTGCCGTCGGGGATGTGATCGGCCAGGAAAACGGGCAGTTGCATGGGGGACAAATGCGCGACAAGGGTTTCGAAGAGCTCACTGAGCATGATCCGCCATCCTTTCCACATGGACCTGCGCAAAGCCTAAGCCGGAAAAGGCCGGCGCGCACCGGTCGCAGGTGCGGCTGAGCACCCGGTAGAGGGTCTGGTCTGCCTCGCGGCGGATGACATCCCCCGGTAGAAGCGTGACCTCCAGGTCGTGCAGGAGCACCAGCGTCTCGACGGGGACGGTCTGTCCGGCCTGGATGGTCTCCCGGGCGGCGGTCAGGCTGAGCGTCCCCTGAAAGGCGGTGACGGGGCTGCGGGACAGATACTGTCCGCCAAGGCCATCGGCGATGGCGGCATCCTCCAGGAGCATGAAGGGCTCAAACCAGCGTTCGATCATCCCTGCACCTCCGGGAACATCCTGCGGTAGGGCGTCAGGGCGGATGCGAAGGCCGCCTGCCAGGTTGTGCAGCGCCGCGTGACGCTGTAGACGCCCAGCTTCTCGCTTTCGGCAGCAGGATCGGGGTTGCGCTCGGCCCAATGGGCGATCTCCCCGCACAGGCGCAGGAAATCCGCCGGCGGATCGAGGCGGAAGATCGTGCCGGTCCATTGCTGCGGCGTAAGATCGGGGAGGCCGCCCTTGTCATCGAGCTGAAAAACGCCCCGGGGCGATGCCGCGTCCGACGCGGCGATGGCGATCCACTGCCCGGGCGCAAAATGATCCGCCGGGGTCAGGACGCCATCAGCGAGCGACCAGGATGCGGTATGGGCCTCGCGAATGAAAAAATTCCGGACGTGGCGCATTACGTCGGAAACCTTGACCTGCATACAGGGAACCTCCTTTGCGTTTGCTCATCAGAAAAAAAGGCTGCATGCGCCCTTTGGGGGAGGCACATGCAGCCGCAGCGGATCAATCGGTGATGGTGCACAGGCAAACCGCGTTGGGGAGGAGCACCTTCGCGCCGGAGAGGCACAGCCCCTTCACGCCGTCGCGGAAGCCCTTTTCCGGGCGGTATGCCTCCACCTTGGAGATCTGGTTGGCGAAGGTGACCGCATCGGGGATGAAGGCGACGATCTCCTTGTTCAGATCCTGGCTGATGTAGATGTCGAAGCCTGCCGCGCGGGCGATGGCGCCGTTCTCCAGGCGGGCATCAGCCTTGGCGGTGCCGGTGACGAAACGGTCATCCAGCAGGAGTGTGGATTCCAGCGCAGGCGGCAGCACCAGCTTGCGCTCAAAGCGCGGGACGCCGGCGGCATCGAGCTTGTTCTTGATCTCCAGCAGCAGCGCATACAGGCCGCCTGCGCTCTGGGCAGGGATGGGCTTGCTGATCTTGAGGCCGGCCTCATCGCGGATCATGCTCAGGATGTACTTCTCCGCATCCTCCGCCAGGCGGTAGGCGGCATTGCGCATGGCGGTATCCATCAGTTCGCTGTGGGCCTGGGCGGCATCCACATCGTTGATGAAGAAGTTGTAATACGCGCCGTGGTCGATGGTCAGCACGGTGTCGGTGCCGGAGAGCTGTTCGGGATCATCGATGTCCGCCGCGGGGCTGTACGCTTTGACGGTGATGTCGTTGAGGGTGTTGATGTGGACGGTGTCGCCCCACTGGGCGATGTCACCCTCGTAGTTGCGGTTGCACAGCGCGCCGAAGACCAGCGACTTGTGCAGGTTCTCCTGCAGACGGGCGGACCAGACCTGGGGGATGAAATTGCTGATAGCCATAGGTGAAATTCCTCCTTATGATGCGTCAGGGGGTACGCAGCGCCTTCTGCACCGCGTCCCAGCTGCGGTTGATGTCGGACATGGACATGCGTTTCACATCCGCATGGGTCAGCGCGCCGCCTGAATGCACCGGCGGACTGACCCGCGTGACGGGGATGGGCGTCCTGGTGGTGAAGAGTGCGCCGTACTTCGCGCGGAAAGGCTGCAGGGCGGCTGCAGCGTCCTTGAGGGCATCGCCGGACCAGGCTTCCTCCGCGAGGGTGATCGCGTCCAGCAGCAGCGGGATCGCCTGCGGATTGGCGCCCTGGTCGGTGAGCGCCTGCGTCAGGGCACAGCGCCGGGATGCGTTGCGGCGCTCCGTTTCGATCCGGGTCTGACAGGCGGTGAGCGCCTCCTGTGCCTTGGCGGCCGCATCGGAATGCTGTGCGGCCTGTGCGATGGCGTCGTCGCGTTCCTGGCGCAGGGCGTTGACGGTCTCCACATGGGCCGCGATGATGCGCTCAGCCGCGGGGTCGTTCAGCTCCAGTTCCTTGAGGAGCTTCCGGGTTAGTGCCATGGTGTTTTCCTCCTGTTTCAGGTCGAATGGGATGGGGAAAGGGGCTGCGTCAGTCCAGCAGCGCCTCGATCTCCTCATCCTGGATGTAGGGATTGATGCGCAGGGCGGTGCGGCGGTCGATATCCGCGCGCATGCCGGCGATGTCGGAGATGATCTCCGATTCATTTGCGATGCACTGGCGGTTGAAGCGCACATCGCTGGTGGGCAGGCCGATGAGCGTCAGCAGGGCGATGACGAATTGACGCAGCTGCCATTCATAGCGGTCGGCCTTGAGGTTCAGGTTGGCGGTGGAGGCGCGGATGGCCACATTGGTCAGGCTCGAACCGGTAAGGGCATCGGTGTCCAGCGCCATGTAGTCCTGATAGAGCGCACGCTCCAGCAGATCCAGTGCCTCGCGCCGGGCCACATAAGGCACCTCGATGGTGCGCGGCTCAGCCGTGGCGGCATTCCCCGTGCCGTCGGACAGGTTCGCCACCGCTTTGACGCGGTTGATCTGCTCCAGAAGCTCCGCCACATCATCCATCGTGCCGCCGAAATTGTTCAGCACCCAGTAGACGTCGTTGGCGCGGTCGAGGTTGTCCGCAAAGTCGGAGAGGATCGTGTCGTAGGCATCGATCTTGGCCTGGATGGCGGGGGTCAGTTCGCTGGTGCCGTCAGCGTTGGCCAAAAGGGGGATGAGCGGCAGCCGCCCGTAGCCCTCCTCCACATGGAGGACGGATTCCAGCGCATCCTCGCAGAGCGTGCGCCGGTAGTTTTCATGCGCCGTGACGGGGGAGAGCGTGCGTCCGTCCTCGCGGAGGATCTGCACGCCGTCGGCATCGAAGAGGCGGACATACATCGGGCGGTCGGCGGCCAATTGCCAGAACTGGACGCCCAACATCATCTCGCCGGTCATCTCGTCCAGCAGGGGGAAGAAGCCGCTCCAGGCGTTTTTTGCGGCCTCGATGACCTCCAGGTGGTCGGCATTCCAGAAGCCCCACGCGCAGCCGTGGAGCAGCGCGCATTCACCCAGGTGGACAAGCTGCCGGTCGAAATCCGCCCCCAGGCGGGGCTTGATCTGTGCGGGCAGGCTCACGCCCTCGGAGAGCAGGAACTGATTCTGCTGGGTGACGAAGCGGAAGAGGAATCCGCTGGCGATGCGGTGGCCGACCACATCTTCGGTGATGGCGCGGGTGCGGCGGCGTCCGGCGGCATCGAGGTGCTCCAGTGTGCGGGCGCGCAGGATGGTCTTGCCGGCGACATGCGGGTTTTCGCCGCGGAAGTAGCAGTTGGCTTCCAGTGCGTGGAGGAAGCCGGCGGACGTCTTGTAGCGGCGGATGGCTTCCAGCAGCAGGTCGTACCGGTCTTCGGCGGCGCGGTAGTCCTGCCAGGTGATGTCGGTGAACATAGGCGTTTCTCCTTCTTCGGATTCAGGATGACTGCCGGTCCAGCAGGCGGATGATGCTGGCGGCACTGTCGGGGGCATCATCGTGGGCGGCGTTGGCGGTGTATTCGAGGATCTGATCCACATACGCCCGGTCGCTGCCGCGGACGAAGGCGACTTTCGGCCACCATTTGCGCAGGTAGGTGGCGATCTTGATGTGCTTGTTCATGCGCTCCTGATACGGGCGGACCATCATGCCGCGGCGGCGGAATTCCCGGGCGACATAGCCTTTGTCGCCATTGGTCTCCAGGAGGAGCGGGCCGCACAGGAGCGTCTCGCAGGCGGCGATGATCTCATCCATGACGGCATCGACGGGTTGGGACCACAACCGGCCGTAGAGGATGAGACGGTCGCCGCAGCGTCTGGCGCAGGTCAGCGCGGTGAGATCGCCGCCGCCGTAGGCCGCATCCACATGGGCGATCCCATCCTGCAGGAGGGATGGATCGGCATCCATGGGCGGACGCATCGAAAAGAGCGCATCCTCCGCGGCAATGTGGCGCAATTCGTAATTCGCCGCGAACAGCGACGGCGACATGCACCCTTGCAGCCGGCGGATCTCATCATCGCTCAGCAGCCCCGAATGATAGCAGTCACACCTGCGGATGTTGGGCATGAGCGAGATGGCATCTTCCGGATGCCAGGGCGTCCCGGTGTTGATGATGCGTCCGCCGGGATTGCGGATGTTCTGCAGCTCCTGATAGACGCCGCGGATCCTTTGGCGTTCGGCGGCGCTGGTGCGGTCGTGCAGGTTGACGATGTCATCGGTGATGAGGATGTCCGCGTGCTTGCCGGTCAGCGAACCGCCCGTCCCCTGGCCGAGCAGCTGCGCCGCACCGCGCATCGCCGCATAGCAGCTCACCTGCACGGTGAACATGTCCGTCTTCACCAGCGATACCGGCGTGCCGTAGAGCATCAGTGCCAGGCGGCGCATCACATCCGTGCGCAGGATCATCTTCACCTGTCGCAGCACCTCGATGACGTCTTCATCCGTCTTGCGCATGAAGAGGATGTTCCGCCGCGGATAGATCAGCACCATGACCGCCATCGCGAAGGCCAGACAGGTCGTCTTGCAGCTTCCGCGATGTGCCAGAAGGGTCATGTCCTCCTGGCTGAGGATCATGTCGCGCATCCACCGGCCGTGGAGCTCATCCGTCAGTCGGGTGAAGCCGCACAGCCGCGCCGCCCGTGCCGGATGACGCAGCAGCAGGCGCAGCGCCTCATCCCGGTCGGTGCTGGTCTTCGGCATGGATGGCCGCGACAGCCTCTTCCACCGCCGCGATGGCGTCGGCCGAGATGCCGCCTTCCTCCTTGGGCGTGAAGAGATTGTGGAATTTCGCCAGCTGTTCCGCCGCCTTCAGCCGTTCGGCGCCCTTGCTGCTGCGCATCAGCTCTGTCAGGGTCGAGAGGACCTCGCGGGGCGCGGCGATGTCCTCCGTGCAGGGGGATGTTTGCTCCATGTTTCCTCCTTTCATATGGGTGATGGGTACAGAAAAGGCGTCCCAGAGGCTGGGACACCTGGCAGCAATGCGAACACGGGTTCTCAAATTGCCACGATAGCAAGATAACACAGGGTCAACGAAAATGCAAGATAATCCGCGAAAGGGGGTGCGAATCGGTGACAGCGGTCATGCGGCCTTGAGGTAGCCAAGCCGCAGCTGATTGGCCCGCGTGCGCGAAATGGCGAGGGTGCGACCGATCTCCTCGTCGGTCCGCCCGAGGATGTAGTAGTGCTGAACGATGAGATAGGTACGTGCATCAGAGATCGCCGCGAGCAGCCCTGAGACCGGCCCGGCCAGCGCCTGCATCTCGCCCTCCTTCTTCCGGACGAGCGCCTCCAGGCCGTCCGCAAGCTGAAGTGCGGCGGCGCCGGGCATATTCGCACCCTGAATGTGCGCGTCCATCTGCGCGGTGCGGCATCCCGAGGGGCGGCCATCCGTGCCGACGCGGCTGAGCTGATAGCGCAGCTCCTCCAGCTCGATCACTTTAGTGCGGTAGGTGTTCAACAGCTCTGCCTTGGTCATAAATCAGCCTCCTCTGCTGTGTTGTAGAAGAATAAAGAAGAAAAGTCTGGCTCGCGAGTGCTTAGGTCAATGCGAACATTCACGAACGCGCGTTCGTATTATAGCGAACACGGGAGAAAAAGTCAAGCCGGAAAAATTAATGCGATCAGGAAGACGGAAAAAGAAAAGCGGTGGAAAGCGCGATGGAGGCTCCAAAGGTGGCGAACGATGCAGCTGCGAACACAAGACATTCCTTTGGGTGAAGGCGAATGGTGGGAAAAGCACGCCAGAAGATAGTTCGCAAAATCAAAAAACAGCGTATTTTTCGCAAAAAAGTTTCCCCAAAGTGTTGACAATTCCTTTGAAGTTTGATATTATAACCAAGCTGACTCGCGCGGCTGAGCCGCTGGGACGGCACTGAACCTTGAAAACGATACAGAAAAAGAAACGCA